>JBJTUI010000813.1:0-9142 GCA_046080625.1 Elainella sp.
GCTCATCTGCTTGAGGTCGGGAAGTTGTTTGAAGTCGGCAAGTTGGCTCATCTGCTTACTCTAACTGCTTCCTACTGCTTGTCAACCACCCCCAGTTGAGCAATTACCCTACGAGAAGTCGGCACTCAGAGCGATCATATAACTTCCTTTGCCAGCAGGCGATACTGAACCGACGATTGATCTAAACTTGCTACTGTCTGAGGTCTATGATCAGGCAGCGCTGGATTTTGCCATTGACTATAGCCAGCCGCCTACGCCTGCGGTGGGAGAGGAAGCCTGGCAGTGGCTCCAAGCGCTAATCGCCCACGCAACTTCTTGAATCCATCCCCTATGGCCAAAGTTTTCGACCAGATCACCGACAAGCTTCAGGATTTTATTGCTGCCCAGCAGATGTTTTTTGTGGCCACGGCTCCGCTCAGCCCCAGCGGTCATGTCAACCTCTCGCCCAAGGGTTTGGACAGCTTCCGCATCCTCTCGCCCAACCGGGTGGCCTATCTCGACCTGACCGGCAGCGGCAACGAAACCTCGGCCCATCTGCAGGAAAATGGCCGGATTACGATTATGTTTTGCGCCTTCCAGGGCGCGCCCGTCATTCTGCGGCTCTATGGCCGGGGGCGGGTCGTGCTGCCCGAGTCGGGCGATTGGATTGTGCTGTCGTCGCTGTTTCCCGAGATCCCCGGCGCGAGGCAAATCATAGTGGCCGACATCGACCGGATACAGACCTCCTGCGGGACGGGTGTGCCGCTCTACGAGTTTCAACAGCAGCGAGATGAGATAATCAGCTGGGCGCTGAAGAAAGGCGAAACGGGACTGCAAGACTACTGGTACGAAAAAAATCGGGTCAGCATTGACGGACTGCCGACCCCCCTTTCTGAAGAAATCTAACCTGAAGAAATCTAGCCAAATCAGGCTACGGCAGCCAGCGCCTGATCGATCACCTGCACGGCCTGAGCGATTTCGGCAGCGCTGACGATTAGCGGCGGCACAAACCGCACCACCTTTGGCCCGGCGGGCACCAGCAGCAGGCCCGCGTCGCTGGCAGCTTTCACGACCGCGCTGGAGAGCAGCTCAATTTCCGGGTTCAGCACCAGACCGTTGATCAGCCCCCAGCCGCGCACTTCGGAGATCAGGCCAGGATATTTGGCGGCCACGGCTTGCAGACCAGCCCGGAGTTGTTCGCCCCGCTCCTGGACATTGGCCAGAATGTTTTCCGACTCCAGGGTGCGGCAGACGGCCAGAGCCACACCGCAGGCAAACGGGTTGCCACCAAAGGTGCTGGCGTGATCGCCCGGTTGAAACACATCGCAGCTGGATTTGCAGAGCATCGCCCCAATCGGAATGCCGCCGCCTAGCCCCTTGGCCGAGGTGAAGATATCGGGCTCAATCCCCAGGTTTTCGTAGCCCCAGTATTGGCCGCTGCGGCCCATGCCTACCTGAACTTCGTCCAGAATCAGCAGAATCCCTTTCTCGTTGCAAAGTTCGCGGATGCGTTGGAAGTAGGCCACTTCGCCCGGACGGACGCCGCCCTCGCCCTGCAACGCCTCCAGCATGATCGCCGCCACCTGCCGCTCGCTGGCATCTAGCAGAGAAATCGCTTCCTCCAGGGCCGCGATGTCGTTGTAGGGCACGTAGTAGAAGCCCGGCATCAGCGGGTCAAAGTTCTTCTGGTATTTGGGCTGGCCTGTGGCGGTGATGGTGGCCAGGGTGCGGCCATGGAAGCTGGCGTGGGCCGTGATGATAATCGGAGAGGCAATCCCCAGCGCCTCGTGGGCGTACTTACGGGCTAGCTTGATTGCGCCCTCGTTGGCCTCGGCCCCCGAATTGCAGAAAAATGCCTTATCTGCACAGGAATGTTCGACCAGCCACTGGGCCAGTTTGCCCTGCTGTTGGGTGTAGTAGAGGTTAGAGATATGGTGCAGCTTCTGGATCTGCTGCGTCACAGCTTCCACCATTGCAGGGTGGGCATGGCCCAGGGTGCAGGTAGCAATCCCAGCCACAAAGTCGAGGTATTCCCGGCCCTCGCTGTCCCAGACCCGGCAGCCTGCCCCACGCTCCAGCGCAATCGGGTAGCGGGCATAGGTGGACATGACGTAGCGATCGAAGTCCGCTGTCGAGAATTGCGGCTCAGAGAGCGACGGGGTTTGAAGCAGGGTTTCTGGACTCACAGGCTAGGCTCCACAGTACAGCTAAAAACAGCATTTTAGAGGACTGGAATCACCCCTCTAGGTTGTCGATCATAAACCACGCACCCCGGTAGCGCCAGAATTTCAGCAAGTTTTTTGCTGCCAATGTCAGGGTTTGATGGGAGGTGGGGAGGTGGGGAGGTGGGGAGGATTGTTACGCTGTGGCAGCTAGCGATAACTGCCAGGGCTTGTGAGCAATTCAGTCAGAAACCTTGAGGGTTCAGCAGCACCACGCCCGCCTCAATCAACCAAGCCAGTGGCTGAAGCCCATGATTGCGCTCAGAAGATAATTGATCACAGCCCCTAGTTCCCTACTGAACAGACCTGACTGAACAGACCAGCCAGTACAGATCCAAGTTTCCCCTCACTCCCCATCTCCTCACCCCCACCTCCTCACTCCCCATCTCCCCCACCCCCCACCTCCTCACCCCCCGCCAGCCAGTCACACAGCGCGGCAGACAACCTCTGACGGCTCTTGCTCTGGGGGTGAATACAGACATGCACTGTGGCGGCGCGGCCCACCTGGGGCAGATCCGGCAGTTGCGTCTGCTCAGGTTCTGTTGCCAATCCTGCAACTGGCCCCAGCAGTCGGTACTGGATTTTGAACTTATCGGCTCCGATAGCCGCAGGCAGCACTTCGACGGCATACAGCCTGCCGCAAAGCATGGGCTGAAAGTAGTCGGCCTCGGCGTGAACAATCGGTAAGGCCAGGGTTTCGCTGCGGAAGAATTCGTTCAGGTCAATCCCCGCCGCCGCCAGAGACGCTTCGTAGGCTTCATGGCAAATCGACAACACGCTGGCAAAGTAAACCACGCCTGCGGCATCGGTGTCCTGGAACCGCACGGTGCGCCAGTAGACAAAGGCCATATCCTAGGCTCGCCGCAGGTTGAGACAACACCATTCCTGTCGCCGCCAGAGGGTAGCCACTGTCCAGCCATGCTGTTCGACGGTATCGGCGATGGGTTTAACCTGGTCGAGCAGGATGCCACTGAGGATAGCCCAGCCCGTGGGTTTGATGATTTCGGTCATGGCCGGAATCAGGTCGATGATTACCTCGGCCAGAATGTTGCAGAGAATTCCGTCTACCGGCTCCTCGATCAGGGCTTTGATTTGCTCGACGCTGCCCTCCACGGCAATCAGGCGGTCTGGGTCTACCTGGTTCATCTCCCGGTTTTCTAGGGTGGCTTTCACGGCCAGCGGGTCCGTATCGACGGCGTAGGCTTTGCGTGCCCCCAGCAGTAGCGCCCCAATCGAGAGAATCCCGGAGCCGCAGCCGATGTCAGCCACGGTCAGGTGAGAGGAGGGATCGCCCAGCCGCATCTCCAGCGATTCCAGGCAGAGTTGCGTTGTCGCGTGGGCTCCGGTGCCGAAGGCCACGCCTGGGTCGAGCCGGATTACCAGGCGGTCATTGTTCTCAGGAATCGGCAGCCAGGCCGGATTGATCAACAGCCGGTCGCCAATCGGCTGTTGATGCCAGTGCTCCTTCCAGCTCTTGGACCAGTCCTCTTCTTCAATCAGCTGCCACTGCACAATCGGCAGGGCAACCTCGGCACAGAGGGCATCTTGGCGCAGCCGCAGGGCCAGCGCGGCCAGATCGAGCTGCTGGGCCTTGATTTGGGGCAAATAGGCGCTGACCAGACAGCCGTAGGAACGCACCTGGCTGGCGCTGCCTCGACAGCCAAAGTCTTCGAGTCGCCAATGCACCATGTCTTCGGCCAGCGGCTCACAGGCCACCTGAATTTCCCACCAGCTATTGCTCACAGCCGCCTCGCTTCACCTAATAACTTTGCCCATCTGCCTATCGGTCTGCCTATCACTGTATCCTACTCAGGCGAATCCTACTCAGGCGATGCTGAGCCGGGCGGGGCGGCAGGGCTAGGGGGCAGGCGGCAGACCGAGCTGCTGGCGGATGGCGGCATCGGCTGCGGGGGTGGGGCTGTAGATCACGTGCAGCATACTGTCGAAGTTCCAGTACTGATAGTTGGAGAGCTGGCACTGGGCAAAGATCTGCTGCATCAAGGCCAAGTCGGCATCCGAGATTGGCAAAATCTGGTCGCTCCAGCCAGAGCCCGATTCGAGGATCTTGCCGTCCACCCGAATGTCGAGAGCGCCGACTGCTGCACAAATGCTGGTGCTCGTGAAGTTATAGCAACTGCCAACCCCGCACTGATCGCGCTGGAGCAGGGTTTCGCGGATCTCCTGCTTGATCTGATCCACCGACTGAATCGAGTTAACGTAGGCTTCCAGGTCTTGCGCTTGGGCCGAACCAGCCGACAGACAGCCCGCAATCAGCAGTCCCACTGAACCGAGAAAACTGGAGCAGAGAAAATTGGGCCTGAGAAAACGTCTAGACATCATTCTGGACATAATCGCTGAATGCAAAAAAGATAGAGCTATTTTTCCCAGTATGGTCGAGCGTTTCGGCAACGCCTAGAGCCTGTCCAGAATCATGCCAATTTTTTCGTAGACCGTGGCCAGCTCCGCCTCGGTGATGCAGTAGGGCGGCATCAGGTAGAGCACGTTACCCAAAGGCCGCAGCAGCAGACCCAGCTCAAGCGCCTGCTGGCGCACCTGGGGGCCAACCGAGTTGAGGTAGCCGGTATCCTCTGGGCTGACAATATCCATTGCCGCAACCGTGCCCGTAACGCGAAGGTGCTGTAGTTTGGGATGGTCACTCAAGCCTGCCAGATGCTTTTCATGCTGGCGATCCATCGTCTGGAATAGGGGCTCTGCGGCCTGCATCAACTCCCAGGAAGCCAGCCCAGCGGCGCAGCCCAGCGGATTGGCCGTGTAGCTGTGGCCGTGGTAGAGCGTCTTCAGCAGATCGTCGCTATAGAACGCCTCATAGATCAGCTCGGTGCAAACCGTGACGGATAGAGGCAGAAACCCGCCGGTAATGCCTTTGGATAGGCAAACGATATCGGGTTGGACATTGGCCTTTAAACAGGCAAACCAATCGCCCGTCCGGCCAAATCCCGTCATTACCTCATCAAAAATCAACGGAATCCGGAACGCTCTAGTCAACGTCTGGAGCGCCTGTAAAAACTCAGGGCGGCACATCTGCATCCCGCCTGCACCCTGGATCAGCGGCTCGATGATTACTCCGGCATAGCGTTCTGGTGTCTGTTCACATTTTGTTTTGAGCTGGGCAATGATCTCTGCTTCCCGCTCTGCAGCTGTCTTGTCCCCGATAAACGTACCTGGAAACGGGACGGCCTCAACGTCAAATAACCAATCCGAGAAGACGCGGGAGAAAATCGAGCGAGCCCCCACCGCCATCGTCCCGACCGTATCGCCGTGGTACGCGCCCTCAAACGTCACAAAGGTAGTGCGGGGCTGGTTCTGGTTCGCCCAAAACTGGTAGGCCATCTTCAGCGCTACCTCAACCGCCGTGGAGCCATTGTCGGAATAGAACACCCGCTTCAGGTTGGGGGGCAGCTTTTGCACCAGCCGTTCGGCCAGCTGTTCTGCGGGGTCATGGCTAAACCCGGCAAAAATCACCTGCTCCAGGGTTTTGGCCTGCTGGTAGATCGCTTCGGCAATCTGGGGATGAGCATGGCCATGCAGATTCACCCACCAGCTGGAAATACAGTCCATGATCTGGCGTCCGTCCTCTAGCTCCAGCCAGACGCCCTGGCCCGATTTTACCTTCAGGGGGGCGGGAGCGGTTTTGGCCTGGGTGTAGGGGTGCCAGAGGTGGGGATGCATCGGGGACTCGTTAGGATAGGTGGTCAAATGCCTGTTTTAGCGTAGCAGGATTCACCTGCGCCAGCGGCTCCAGTTCGCCCAAAATCGGCACCTGACCATAGTGGGCAATCGCCGCCCGGTTGCCGGGATTTTTGTCGCCGTTCAAAATCACGCCCAGAATCGGGATCTCGGCCCGACGCAGGGCGGCAATCGACAGCAGGGTGTGGTTAATGGTCCCCAGACTGCTGCGGGCCACCAGGCAGACGGGCAGGTCGAGCCGTTTGATCAGGTCGATCACAAAATCCCGATCGTTGAGCGGCACCAGCAGCCCGCCCGCCCCTTCCACCACCAGATGGGATTGGGTTGAGGTCGGGAGCTGAAAGTCGGCCAGGGAGATTTCTATACCGTCAATCGCTGCCGAGGCGTGGGGCGACAGGGGTTCGGTGAGGCGAACCCGCTCCGGCAGAAAGTGGGATTCGTCCAGTTGGGTGACCTGCCGCACGTAGTCCGTATCGGTGATTGGCTCCAGCCCCGACTGAACCGGCTTCCAGTAGGCCGCGTTTAACCCCAGGGTGAGCATAGCGGAAGTCACAGTTTTGCCCACATTGGTATCGGTGCCAGTGACAAAAAAGTGATCGGGCCAGGTAATCATAGAGATATATTCTAATGAGGCTTTGTGTAATCTAGAAATGAGTGGTGGCTTTCCGCATTCTACCCGAACTCGCTGTCCCGCTGAAGTAAGTAGGTAGGTGCAAATATTTGGAGGAGGGTGGGGGTTTGGGGGCTGCGCCCCCAACAGGGGGCTTGCCCTCTGTACTCCCCTAAAATCATCTTCAATTTAATCAAGCCCAGCTACTTAGCTTTGATTCGCCCTCGCCGTGTTCTCGCAGGCTCCTGTGCCAAATATTTTGCGCTATGATGCAAGCTGAAGAATTGGTGCCTGGCAAGGCTTTCCCAGCCATGTTCATCTACGACCCCAACCTCTGCCTGCCTTCTTCTGAAGAACTGCCCGACTCCGACGACACCCCCGTGGATAACGAACTGCAAGACCTGGTTCCCGGCCTGCTCAAAGCCATCCTGGCCGGGTGCTGGAAAGACCGCTGGGACTGGTTCTTTGGCGTCGATATGGGCATCTACTACCACCTGGACCTGCCCGCGATTGTCCCCGACGGCTTTCTCAGTCTCGGGATTCCGCGCCTGATCGATGAAGACCTGCGCTTGAGCTATGTGCTCTGGGAAGAGCAAAAGGTGCCGACGCTGGTGCTGGAAGTGGTATCCCACAAGCGGCGAGGCGAATATAGCACAAAGAAAGCTCTGTATGCCCAGATGGGCGTGAAGTACTATGCCATCTATGCGCCGGGGCGGAAACGCAAGCCCAAGCTGGAGGTCTATGAGCTGGCGGGTCAGACTTACCAACTGTTGGCGGGAGAACCCGTCTGGCTGCCGGAAATTGGGCTAGGGCTGGGGCGAGATCGGGGAAAATACCTGGGGATTGAGCGGGAATGGCTCTACTGGTATGACGCCGCAGGCCAAAGGATTGCCACACCGGAGGAGCGGGCCGAACAGGCAGAACAGCGGGCTGAGCAGGAGCAACAGCGGGCTGAGCAGGCGGAACAACGGCTACAGGCTTTGCTGGCGCAGTTGCAGCAGCGCGGTATTGACCTGGATGCTGGCGGGCCAGACTTGGACCAATCCAATAATTCCGACTAGGGCTCCAACTAGGGCGAGCTTCGACAGCAGATCAGATCACCCCCCCAACCACAGCCAGTTCATCTCAACGGCCCAAACGCTGGCGGATGCGGCCCAGGAGCTGCTCCATTTCGGGCAGGCGGAGCTGGCTGGCCAGCAGGGCAAAGCAGGCCAATCCAACCGTTCCGGCCAGGGCCAGCTGCACCAGCTGCACCAGAATTCCCTCCGTGCCCAGGGCTTGCTCTAGCCCCCAGCGCGTGCCCCAGCAGGCCAGACCCGCGGCAATACTGCTAAGGGTGAGTTGCCCAATCGGGATGCCCCACTCCAGCCAGGGCAGGCCGCCAATCTTGCGGTGCAGCACCAGCAGCAGCCAGACCATGGAAATAATGTTGACGCCCACTGTGGCCAGCACCAGCCCCGCCGCCCCAAAGGCTTTGATCAGCAGGAAATCCAGCAGGGCATTGAGGAAGATATTAATGATGCTGATCCGAAACGGCGTATCGGCATCGCCCAGAGCGTAGAACACCCGCACCATCACGTCCCGACCCAGATAAAAGAACATGCCCAGGGCATAAGCGATCAGCACCTGGGTGACGATCAGGGAGGCATTTTGGTCGAAGGCAAACCGCTCGTAGACGACCCGGACAATCGGGAAGGCCAGGGCAATAAACAGGGCGCTGAGTGGCAGCATGGTCAGGGCAGTCAGCAGCAGCCCTTGGCGAATTCGCAGCTTCAGATCGGCCCAGTTATCCGGGTCGGCCAAGCGCGACAGGATCGGCAGCAGCGGCACCAGAATCACGTTGGAGATAATGCCCAGCGGCGTCTGCACCAGCAGGTTGGCGTAGCCCAGAGCTGCCGCCGCCTGGGGAATTGAGGAGGCAAAAAACAGGTCGGTGTAGACGTTGATTTGCAGCATCCCCGAGGAGAAGGTGGCTGGCCCCATGATCCGCAGGATTTCTTTCACCCCCGGCTGGCCAAAGTCAAACCGGAGCCGCAGCCGCCCCATCCCGGCTTTCCACTGGACCGGAAGCTGAATCAGCCATTGCAGCACGGCCCCGGCTACGGTACTCCAGGCCAGCACCAGTCCACCCAGCAGGGCATATTCGGGCGCGGTAATCTGGGCTCCGAGCTGGAAGGCTAGAATCCCCAGTCCGATCAGCACCGTGATGCTGGAAAACAGCGGACTGACCGAGGGCAGCCAGTAGTGGTCGGCGGCGTTGAGGGTGCCAAAGCCGATGCCAATCAGGCCCGCCAGCATTGCCATGGGTGCCATGATCCTAAACTGCTGGATCGCGATGGCGCGGGTTTCGCGGCCAATTTCGGTCTGGCTGAGGCCGGGGGCACAGAGGTCGATCAGCGGGTCGGCGAACAGCACCAGCAGCACCGTCACCACCAGCAGCACCCCTACGACCAGGGTTGTAATGGTTTCAATTAAGGGCGCGGCTTCTTCGTGCCTGCGTTTCGAGAGCACGCTGACAATGGCGCTGTGGAAGGGACCGTTGATCCCACCCAGCAGAATCAGCAGAAAGCCGGGAATCACATAGGCATAGCTGTAGGCATCGGCGGCTACCCCGACCCCAAAA
>JBJTUI010000814.1:0-3897 GCA_046080625.1 Elainella sp.
ACAATCGGATTAAGGTGCTGAAACGACGCTGTTATGGGATTTTTGATGTCAAACGGATTTTTCAGCGCTTAACCCTCGATCTGCGGGGCTATGAACGCTTTGGTTCAACCTGAAGCGGTTCATCTCCTGGAAATGACTAAGGAGTCTTGTAAAAATAACCTGAGCAGGCAAGGGGCTTAAGCCCCTTGTTCAAGCCAGTAGACCGATCCAGGTGATCAACTTATTCGTACAAGCTGCCTAAATTCCATATCTAGTGGCAACCACGGCAATTCTGGAAGAACCAATTTTAGTGAATGGGGTGCCGCAAATCGAAGAATGTCGGGTCGTGGTCTGCGCAGCGAATGAGGTGCTCGTGCTTGGCCGCGATATCAGCGATCGCAAACAGGCCGAACTGGCGCTCCGCGAAAGTGAATCCCGCTTCCGCCAGCTAGCCGAAACCGTCCGGGAAGGATTTTTCGTCGCCGATCCGGCCTCGTTTAGCTATCTCTATGTGAATCCAGCCTATGAGACAATCACGGGCTTTTCGGCCCCAGAAGTCTACGCTAACCCTCGGCACTGGCTCGACAGCATCCACCCCGAAGATCAGGAGAGCGTTGCCGCCGCCCTACAGCAAGAATTGCAGGGGCTACCCTTTGATCAGGAATACCGCTTTATTCGTCCCGACGGCACAGCATGCTGGTTGCGCTCGCAGGCTTTCCCGATCTTGAGCGAAACGGGTGAACTGCTCCGGGTGGTGGGGACGACGGAAGATATTACGATCCGCAAACAGACCGAGGCAGCCCTGCGAGAAAGCGAAGAGCGTCGCCGGTTGGCGCTCGATTTAACCAGCACGGGCAGCTGGGAGTTTGTGGTGGCGACCGGAGAAGCCGTCTGGAGCGATAGCCAATACCGCTTGATGGGTCTAATACCGGGCGAGCAGGCCAGCCATTTTCAAACCTGGCGAGAGCGGGTCCATCCAGCCGATCTGGAGTGGGTTGAGCAGCAGTTCACCCAGGCCTTAGCGACCCGTTCTCTCCTAGAGACCGAATATCGGGTCCTGTATCCCGATGGCACCATCCGCTGGGTGCTAACCAAGGGGCAGGGTATCTATGACGCAACGGGTGAGCCAATTCGGATGCTGGGCGTCATGGTTGACGTCACCGATCGCAAGCTGGCTGAACAGGCGCTCCAACAGCTGAATGAAGAACTCGAGCTGCGCGTCGAGCAACGCACCCAGGATCTATTAGCCTCCCAGCTCCAGCTCCAGGCAAAAGAGCAATTTCTGCGGGGGGTGTTTGAAGGAACCGGCAACCCCATTTTTGTTGTGGATGTGCAGGAGGATGGAGCCTTCCAGTATACGGGTTGGAACCGGGCCAGCGAGATCATTTCCGGCGTTAGCTCTGCTGATGTCCAGGGCAAGTCTCCCCAGACGCTGTTTCCGGGCGCGGTTGGCGATGCCCTGGCTGCCAACTATCGCCGCTGCTGCGAAGCGGGTGAAACCATTCGCTATGAAGAATATCTGAAGTTTGAGCAAGACGACGCCTGGACTCTGACTACCCTCACGCCCCTGAAGGATGCAGCTGGTCGGGTGCATCGCATCGTTGGCAGCGCTTTCGATATTAGCGAGCGCAAGCGGGCTGAACTGGCTCTACAGGAGGCCCAGCGGTTCACCCAAAGTATTGCTGACAATACGCCCAATATTATCTATATCTATGATCTGAACGCTTCTCGCAACATCTACGCGAATCGAGAGGTGGTTGAATTGCTGGGCTATGTCCCTGAAGAGATCCAGAGCATGGGGGATCACTTCCTGGAGGTGGTGTCCCATCCCGACGATCTGGCCAGGTTTGGGCAGATTCAGCAGCAGATTCGCCAGCTCGCCGATGGTCAGATCCTGGAGATCGAATACCGGATGCGGCACAGGGACGGCACCTGGCACTGGCTATACGATCGGATCAGTGTTTTTAACCGGGACGATGCCGGTGCGGTGATCCAGTTCATTGGCGCAGCCCAAGACATTACGGATCGCAAACGGGCCGAAGCCGCCCTGGCTGAAAAGAACGCGATTTTGCAGTCCGTGATGGAAAGTACGCCCGATGTGGTCTATGTCAAGGATGCCCAGGGCCGCTATGTCATCGTCAACTCGGGCTTTGTCGAATTCTTTGGCCAGCCAGCCGACCAGCTGTTGGGAAGGACAGACGCCGAGCTTGTGCCTGCCGCTATAGCTGCACAAATTGCCGAAAATGACCGTCAAACCATTCAGTCTGGCGTTTCCCATACAATTGAAGAAGCCGTACCTCGACCTGATGGCAGCCTGCGGGTTTATTTAACGACGAAATCCCCCTGGCGTATCCCTCAAGGTAACCAAATTGGTATCGTCGGTTTAGCAAGAGACATTACGGAGCGCAAGCTGGCCGAACAGGCTCTACTTGAAAGCGAACAGCGCTATGCCACCCTGGCTGCGGCTGTGCCGGTGGGGATCTACCGCACCAGTCGGTCGGGCGACTGTCTGTATGTCAATGAGCGCTGGTGTCAAATTGCTGGATTGACAGCAGCCGAGGCGCTGGGAACAGGTTGGCTAAAAGCCCTGCATCCTGATGATTGCGAAAGGATTTTCCAGGTGTGGGAACAGTTCGTTCGGACTGGCAGCCCCTTCCAGCTAGAATACCGGTTCCTGCGTCCTGACGGCATCGTCACCTGGGTATTTGGTCAGGCTATTCAGGAGCTGGATGAGAGCGGCGTGATTGGCTACATTGGCACCATCACCGATATCACAGAGCGCAAGCAAGCAGAAGCCCAGCTGCGTGAACAGGAACAGTTCCTGCGCAGTATCTATGAAGGCGTGCAGCAGCCGATTTTTGTCGGCGATGTTTTGCCGGATCAGTCTATTCGCATGGCAAGCTGGAATCCGGCGGCTGCCAAGTTGACGGGGATCTCGAGCGAAGAGGTTGCCGGAAAAGCTGTTATGGACATTTTCCTGCCAGACCAGGCGGCAGAAATGCTGGCGCGCTATGCCCAGAGCATCACGACAGGCCGACCTGCCACGTTTGAGGAACGCATTACTTTTCAGAACCAGACTCGCTGGATGCTGAGCACCTATAACCCCCTGATCAACTCGGAAGGCCAGGTGCATCGGGTCGTCGGTACGGTCTACGACATCACCGACCGCAAACAGCTGGAGCAAGAGCTGCGGCAGATCAACCTGGAGTTGGAGCAGCGCGTGGCTGAACGCACCCAGGATTTACAGCAGGCCATGGAGGCGGCCCAGATGGCGAGCCGTGCCAAGACAACATTTCTGTCCAACATGAGCCACGAACTGCGCACCCCGCTCAACGCCATCCTCGGTTTTGGTCAACTGCTCAGCCGCGACAATCTGCTAAACCTGGATCAGCAGGAGCAGATCGAGATTATTAACCGCAGCGGTGAGCATTTGCTGGCGCTGATCAACGATGTCTTGGCCATGTCGAAAATTGAAGCAGGCCAGACGACTCTCAATATCAGCCGCTTCAATCTGGGCGACCTGCTGCGGGATCTGGATGCCCTGTTCCAGCTGAAGGCGGAAACCAAACAGCTCCGGCTGACGGTGCAGACCGACCCCCAAATTCCCCACCTGATCCAAACCGACGAGAGCAAGCTGCGTCAGGTGTTGATTAACTTGGTGGGCAATGCCATCAAGTTTACGGAGCGGGGCAGCGTTACGGTGCGAGTTTGGCCGGAGGCCGATGCTCACCCCAGCGCCAACCCTGGTTCTCTGGTTCGCCTGCATTTTGAAGTGGAAGATACGGGCTTTGGCATTGCCCCAGAGGAGCAGGAGCTGGTGTTTGATCCGTTTGGCCAGACCCAATCTGGACGCAATTCCCAGGAAGGGACAGGTCTGGGGCTACCGATTAGCCGCCAGTTTGTGCAGCTGATGGGCGG
>JBJTUI010000815.1:0-3434 GCA_046080625.1 Elainella sp.
TGGCAGCAGTTTGAGGACATCCTAGAAGAACTGGGCGATCATCGGGGCAGCCGTTTAGCCTATTTCAAAGGAACGCTAGAAATTGTGTCCCCTCTCCCCAAGCATGAGCAGACAAAAGTTGTCATCTCCTACCTGCTCACAACCCTACTCGATGAGCTTGACATGGACTGGGAGCCATTGGGATCTACCACCTTCAAGCGCAGGGAAATGCAGGCAGGGATTGAGCCAGATGATTGTTTCTATATCCAGAATCATGCTCTGATGGTTGGCAGGGAACGGATTGATCTGAGCGTTGACCCGCCGCCCGATCTGGCCCTAGAAATCGACGTGACTTCAAAAACTCAGCTGAGCGCCTATGAAGCGCTGCAGGTGCCAGAGATCTGGCGATATGAAAAGGGCAGGCTGCAAATCAATCTGCTGCGGCAGGGGCAGTATATTGAGTCTGAAACCAGCTTGACCTTTCCAGATTTTCCTGTGATTCAGGGAGTTTCTCAGTTTCTAGAGATGAGTCGAACTAGCGGCACTCGCCCAGCATTAAAAGCGTTTCGCCAGTGGATTAAGCAGCAGCTTCGCTCTCTATGAATCAGCGCAACTTTCGGGTCGGTACCTTTAACCTCTGCAACATGGCCCTGCCCGATCAGGTGTTTTACAGCCGCGAGCGCTACAGTCAGGCCGACTATGACCGCAAGCTGCGCTGGGTGGCAGGTCAGCTCGACCAGATGCGGGCCGATATCGTCGGGTTTCAGGAAGTGTTCCAGTCCAAAGCCTTGCAGCAGGCGTTGCAGCAGAGCGAACATTGCCGCCAATTTCAGCTAGTTTCGGGCGAAGCAATCGACGAAACACCTGCCGTGGCCCTGGCTTCCCGCTTCCCGATTCTGGAGCACCAGTTCATAACCGACTTTCCGCCAGAGGCCCAGCTGGAAATCCGGGGAGCCGAGATCCCGCTCACCCACTTTTCGCGGCCCGTGCTCAGGGCCAAAATTCAGCTCAGTCGCGCTATCGAATGCACCGTGTTTGTCGTGCATCTCAAATCCAAACGTCCGATTGTCCCCCAAGCTGCCGACCGGCATGATCCGGTAGAGCTGGCCAAGGGGCAGGCCCGGTCCCTGATTCTGCGGGCAGCGGAGGCCATTGCCCTGCGGGTGCTGCTGATGGAGGTGCTGCGCGACCGCGACTACCCGGTAATTGTGCTGGGCGACCTGAACGACGGCAGCCCCGCTGTCACTTCCCAGATCATTTCCGGCGAACCGCCCCACCGCCGCCTCGCCTCAGAATCCAAGCGCGACATCTGGGATGTGCTGCTCTACCACGCCAAAGACATCCAGGCCCGCCAGAGCTACGACGACATGCACTACACTCACCTGCACAACGGCCACTACGAAAGCCTGGATCACATCATGGTCAGCCAGGAATTTGTCGCCCAGAACCCCAACCGTCTGGGCCGCGTTGTCTATGTCTCGGTGTTCAACGACCACCTGCTCGACGAAACCCTCAGCCCCGAAACCATCCCGGTCTGGCAGTCAGACCATGGCCAGGTCGTCGCCTCGATTGAGCTGGGAGAAGCCCGCGCCCAGCGCTCTGTCTCAATGCGTACCCGCACCGAAATCACGCCTGACAAAATGGTGAAAGAATCAGTTGTGCAAATCGAAGAACGGTGAGTTGATTGGTATATCTAGCTCCGATCCAGAATCCGGCACAGCACCACGCCCGCCCCTTCAGCTTCAAACGGCACTTGCTCACCATCAGCCGTCGTCCTCACCCGCAACCGACAGTCGTAGCGTTCCGCCCGCTCCACCCCATCGATCCGCACCAGAGCTTGATATTCCCAGTGGTTTTTGGCGCTGCGTCTGGCCTCAACAATGCAAATCTGGTGCTGGGCAGTCGTGCGACAAACAGCAGCTTCAGCCCGAGCCGATCCGAAACCAAACCAGAATAGGCCCAGCCAAACGCAGGCCAACAGGCTGGACAAGAGGAACTGAACTGGGAACATAATTTCCAAAGGCTTGCAGGACGGGATTCACGAAAGCAGCTAATCTGAGATTGCCATATCAAGTGCAGTCTAGCCAAGGGCCAAAACAGCAGCGCTTTCAGGTACTCTACCAGCCCAAAAGCCGCACCTGGATGCTAATATAGCCGCGTCCACCCCCCATCTCCCCCACCTCCCCATCTCCCCCACTCCCCATGCCCCCCACTCCCCCACTCCCCACCCAAGTCGCCATCCTCGGCTCCGGCCTCTGGGGCACGGCTCTGGCAGCGCTGGCTGCAAATCGAGGCCATCAGGTGCGGATTTGGTCGCGTCGGGGTGAAGATTCGCTGGAGTCGATTGTTGCAGCCTCGGAGCTGGTGGTATCGGCGATCTCGGTGAAGGGCATCCCGGAAACCGTGGCCCGGATGCAGGCGATTGCGCTGCCGCCCAACCTGATTTTGGTGAGTGCCACCAAGGGGCTGGATGCCGCTACCCAGCGCACGGCTTCCCAGATCTGGCAGGCGGCCTTTCCCCAGCATCCGGTCGTGGTGCTGTCTGGCCCCAATCTATCTGAAGAGATCCAGCAGGGACTGCCAGCAGCCAGCGTGGTTTCCAGCCAAGATCTGGCGGCAGCCGAGCGAGTGCAGGCCGTGTTCTCGTCCGAGCGCTTTCGGGTCTACACCAACCGCGACCCAATTGGCACCGAGCTAGGCGGCACTCTCAAAAACGTGATTGCGATTGCCGCAGGCGTCTGCGACGGGCTAAACCTGGGTACCAACGCCCGCTCGGCCCTGATCACCCGCGCTCTGGCCGAAATCATCCGGGTGGGAACGACGCTGGGCGCTCAGCCCGAAACTTTCTTTGGTCTATCGGGTCTGGGCGATTTGCTGGCCACCTGCACCAGTCCCCTCAGCCGCAACTACCGGGTGGGCTATGGTCTGGCCCAGGGCAAATCCCTGCCGCAAATCCTGGCCGAGCTGCAAAGCACCGCCGAGGGCGTCAACACCACCCATGTGCTGATCGAGCTGGCCGAACGTCAGGGCATCGCTGTCCCCGTCTCGCGTCAGGTAGACCTGCTGCTGAAGGGCGAAATCACCCCCAAAGCCGCCGTCTATGCCCTGATGGAGCGCGATCTGAAGCCAGAGGCGACGAATTAATTGCTTCAGCCCACCAGTTGGCCATCTGTTGAAATGATGGAGCGGAGCATGGCATGAGGTGCTGAGGTTTTTACCCAAACAGCAACCTGCCAGTACTCCGCCTTAATCGTAAGTCAGCTCAGCTAAGTCAACTCGCCGCTCCGGCCAAACAGTCGGCTAAATCTACGGCTGGAGGGGTTATTGTCAAATCTGGTGTATGAAGAAGAATTAAGCAGCGTTTTTGGTCGTGGAGCGAACGAGGTCAGTGATTGCGATACCATCCTGAAATTTGACTCCTTCAATCACCTGAGCTAGGCGATTAAATCCGCGAA
>JBJTUI010000816.1:0-14109 GCA_046080625.1 Elainella sp.
ATTCTCAACACCAAGCGCGATGAGTTTGCGGCGTTTAACCGCGACACCTGGCGAAAATTGCAGGACTACCGCACGGCCCTGGAAGCCTTTTCTGCCGAGGGCGAAGCCGAGATCCAGGAGCGTTCGCTGGCCCATCCGGTCAATTTGGGGGCGCGGCTGCTGGAGCCCCTGACCAAGGCCCAAACTGCCGTGATTCCGTTTGGTTTGGTCTGGCAGAACCGGGAGCAGAGTCTGGCCTGGGTGCGGCAGCGGCTGACCGGCATCACTACCTTTGCCGTAGACGGCTCCCAGATCTACCCCGGCAAAGACCTGTCGATTCCGATTGCCCTGGTGCAGATCGGCTGGTTTGAAAATCCCCATTTGCCCACGGGCGAATACGAAAAAGATATTGCTCTGGATGTGATGTCGCCCGGCGATTTGCAGGCCCACCACAGCGGCGAACCGGTAGACCGCCAGGTGAACATGCGCCGCTTCCAGATGGAAACCGAGCGGCTGATCGACTATATCCGGCTCCATCCCCAGGCCGAGGACTGTCTGGTGTTTCTGGACGGGTCGCTGGTCGCCACCTTCGCCCAGACCTTTGAGCCCAAGGTGCGGCAGTTCTACGTGGAATGTCTGCTGGCGCTGCTGGAGGCCAGCCAAAACCACCGGGTGCCCCTGGTGGCCTACATCGACACCTCCTATGCCCAGGATCTGACCACGATGCTGCGGACGCTGTATGACCTGCCCGAGTCCGCCTCGATCCACGACGCCCAGCTGCTGCACAAATTCATGGACTGGGGCGACCGGACGCCGATGCTGCGCTGTGAACGTCCTGGCATCCTGGCTGACTACGAGGAGTTCAGCGACCAAATTGCCTTCACCTACCTCAAGACCAACCGCGACAGCTATCCGGCTCGGGTGGAAATGCCGGTCTGGATGGTGAAGGCGGGCCTGACCGAGCGGGTGATCGACTGGGTCAGGGGCGAGGTGGTGATCGGCAGCGGCTACCCCTACGTGATCGAAACGGCAGACCAGACCGCCGTCTTGCAGGCCGAAGACCGCCAGAACTTTCTGCGGATTTTGCAGGACTGGGCCGACCAGGAAGACCTCAACCTGCGGTTCTCCCGCAAGATGGTCAGCAAGGTGCGGCGGCGCTAGCACCCTAGCGAGCGGTCATCACACCCACCTGGGGGCAGAGCGATTGCAGGGCACAGCTAGAGCATTTGGGAGCCTTGCCGGTGCAGATATGTTTGCCAAACGGCACCAAAAGCTGATTGATTTCCACCCAGTAGGGTTGGGGCAGACGGGCTTCTAAGGCCGCCAGGGTTTTTTCGGGGGTTTTGGTCTGGACATAGCCCCAGCGGTTGGTCACCCGATGCACATGCACATCAACGCTGATGTAGGGCAACCCGCAGCCCACACCCAGGGTGAGGTGGGCGCATTTGGGTCCGACGCCGGCAAACGATTGCAGCACCGTCGGATCGCAGGGCAGTTCGCCACCGTAGTCTCGCACGACGCGCTCGGCAATCTGCCAGATCTGGTGCGACTTGGGTTCGTGGTAGGTGGAATCGTGAATCAGCTGGTCGATCTGGGCAGGCGAGAGCTGCACCATGGCGGCAGGCGTGCGGGCCTGATCCAGCAGGCGCTTTGAGGCGGGCAGACTCACCTCATCGTAGGTGCGGATCGAGATCATGCAGGCCACCAACTGCTCGAACGGCGAGCTGTAGCCCTGGGCGGCCAGTTCAAACATCGCCGCCTTGGGGAAGGGCCGCACCGCCTGCCGCAGGCGAACAAAGGCTTCGTCAATGTCAAACTCGGCGTTAACGGTATTAGACTCATCGGCATTAGACTCAGCGTTCGGGGCAGGCATGGGCGAATCGGGTAAGGGTGAGGCCAAGGGCGAACGGGCAAGGAAGAACCGGTAGGCCCAAAGTTTTCGAGAAAATGCCGCAGCAAATGCCGAGAGACTGGCAGAAACCTGGGCTACTATTTGGAAACCGTTCCTCCCCGGCTTCGCCATTATGCCAGACCTCGATCGCCTAGACTCAGACCCCAACGGCGTAATTTTTCAGGCCTTCCATGCCTACCTCCCCGACCCCATTCAGCACTGGCAGCAAATCCAGGATCAGGCCAAAGACCTGGCCCAGGCAGGCTTCACGGCCCTGTGGCTGCCTCGCTCCGCCCCGCCGGACCTGCTGTCGGTCCTTCACGCGGTCAATCTTCAGGTCTACAGCGACGGGGGAATTTCTACCACCTCTGACTGGGTCGGCCACACGATTCAGGAGCAGTCCCACGGTAGTCTGCAGCGCTCCCTGTTTTGTATGAGCGATGATTGGCTCGCAGATATCGAAACCCTACACCAGGTGATTCGCAAAACGGGCGGACAGCAGTCCTTTTTGGATATCCCGCTACATTTCAATTTTCACCGCGCCAGTCGGGCGGGCGGTTATTACAACATGGCCAAACTGCTAGACGGCACCCTGATGCAGCAGCAGCCAGCCCTCGCCGTCACCTTCGTGGAAAACTATTGCTCCCAGCCGCTCCAGCCCTGGGAATCGCTGGTGGAATCCTGGTTTAAGCCGCTGGCCTACGCCACCATTCTGCTGCGGCGGGAGGGCTATCCCTGCGTTTTTGCCGCCGACTACTACGGCGCTCACTACCGGGAAACCGGACGGGACGGCAAACCCCACGAGATCTGGCTCGACTCCCACCGCTGGCTAATCGATAAATTTCTCCAGGCCCGCCAGACCTACGCCCACGGTCGTCAGTACGACTATTTTGACCAATCCAGCGTCGTAGGCTGGACGAGACTGGGGACGGCATCCCATCCCAAAACCATGGCCGTGGTCATGAGCGACGGCTGGGGCGGCAGCAAATGGATGGAGGTAGGCAAACCCGACGCCGAATTCTATGACCTGACCGAACATTTCCCGCTGCCGGTCTACACCAACCCCCACGGCTGGGGAGAGTTTTACTGCAAAGGGGGTTCGGTGTCGGTCTGGGTGGAGGTCTGAAGCGCTCTGGAGAGGAGAAGGAGAGTAGGGATGGCCAACAAACAGCGGCGTCTCGGAATTCGGACCAGATGCTCAGCCAGATCTGGGATGATACTCAGGGAAAAATCATCTAGGGCCAAAACCTCTCGGCTACACTACGAAGAAGCAGGCGGAATAGCGAGTTGAAATTCTGAAAGTTGAATTTCAATCTGATTCCGAACTGGTTCCTGAATTTGTTTCTGGACCGGGCTCGCTGGCTTTCCCAATTTTCCCATCCCCTTGGCATCATCTTGAACCCCTTCCCATGCGGATAAAGCACCTCTTCAATTCATTCAAGCTGAAGCCCATCGGACTGGGTCAACCTTCGCTTCAGCTCCGCCTGACGGCAGGCATCACCACCATCGCCCTGCTGAGCGTGGGCAGCATTGGCACCTGGACCACCTGGCAGATGCGCAAAATGCTGGTGGTGGATCACAAAAACCAGCTGGGCCAGATTGCCAACCACCTGGAAGACCAGCTGACCGACACCGCGCCGACCCAGTGGCAGACCGTGCTGAACGACTGGACTGCCCCCGACCTCTGGCTGGCAGCCCAGCCCCTACAGCAAACCCTGATGCGGCCTGCCCAGACCAATCAGCTGGTGACTAACCTGCCCGCCGACATGGCCCAGCTCAACTGGCAGGATATGCCCAGGTCCCCCACCGTCAAAACCCTGGCGGGGCATCATCTGGTGCTCTGCCAGCGAACGCTGCTGCAATCGGGCCGAAAGGTGGGCCATTTGTATCTGGCCCGCGATATCACCCACGACTACAAGGTGCTTTCCACCCTGGTCAACACCCTGCGGTTTGGCACCCTGCTGGCCCTGATCCCAATTGCCGCCCTGATAGCGATGTATATTCGTCGCGCCCTCCAGCCCCTACGGCAGGTCAACCAGATTGCCCAGGCGGGCGGGTCGATGCCAACAGAGCCGGTGCCTGCCGAGGTGAAAGGTTTGGTGCAGGGGCTCAGCTCCCTGTCGAGTCGCCTGTCGGAAACGGGCGAAAAGCAGCGCGAGTTCACCAACAGCCTCTCCCATGAGCTGCGCACGTCGCTGTGTTTAATCCAGGGCTACCTCAAGAGCACCCTGCGGCGCGGTGACAATCTGACAGCAGCCCAGCGCGAGGCGCTAGAAATCGCCAACTCTGAGGCCGACCGCACGGTCGATCTGCTGCAGGACCTGCTCGATCTGGGCCGGATCAACAGCCGCAATAGCCCCTGCTGCCTGAGGCCTCTGGTGGTAAACGACGTGGTAGAAGCCGCCGTCAAGGCCGCTAACCCAGAGCAGAGTCGAGTCATTCAGGTCGAGGCCCCAGAGCTGCTGACGGCCAAGGCCGACGCCAAACAGCTGCATCGGGTGCTGCTGCATTTGCTCAACAACGCCAAACAGTTTTCGCCCGCCGACCAGCCGATCCGCGTCAGCCTACAGCAAACGCCCGCCTGGGCGCTGATCCGGGTGCAGGACCAGGGCTGTGGCATTGCCGAAACCGAACAGTCCCAGATCTTTGAGCCGTTCTACCGGGTTGAAGCATCCCGCTGTCGGAGCACGGGCGGCATGGGCCTAGGGCTAGCGATTGTCCAGGCGCTAGTAAAGGCCATGGGCGGCAGGGTAGAAGTCGAGTCCCATCCCGGTCGCGGCAGCACCTTCACCGTCCGACTAGTTCCCGAAACGCCCAGTCTAGAAAGCGTTGTGCCGAAGCTACCAGATCGCCTCCTCGCCTCCGAACATCCCACCCCCCCATAGCTTCCATCCCCTCACCCCCTCATCCCCTCACCTCCCCATCCCTCCACCTCCCCACCTCCCCTATTTCTTGAACCCCAACCCCAATGGCAGCATCAATTCTATTAGTTGAAGACGAAGAGCGACTGGCCCGATTTATCGAGCTAGAACTGAGCAGCGAAGGTTACAGCATCAGCGTGGCCCACGACGGCTACAGCGGCCTGACCATGGCCCGCGAGTCCTCGCCCGATCTGGTGATTCTGGACTGGATGATGCCTGGGATGACCGGGCTGGAGGTCTGTCGGCGGCTGCGGGCTACGGGCAGCAAGGTGCCGGTGATTCTGCTGACGGCCAAGGACGAGGTGAGCGACCGGGTAGCCGGACTTGACGCCGGAGCCGACGACTATGTGGTCAAACCCTTCAGCATCGAAGAACTGCTGGCCCGCGTCCGGGCTCACCTGCGCCGCAACCAGGACGACAACCCCGACCTGCTGCAATTTGAAGACCTCAGCCTCAACCGCCGCAGCCGCGAAGTTTTCCGCAGCGGTCGCTCAATCGACCTGACGGCCAAAGAGTTTGAGCTGCTCGACTATTTGCTCAGCCATCCCCGCCAGGTGATCACTCGCGATCAAATCCTGGAGAAAGTCTGGGGATACGACTTCATGGGCGATTCCAATATCATTGAAGTCTACATTCGCTACCTGCGCCTGAAGCTGGAAGAAACCGGCGAAAAGCGGCTAATTCAAACGGTGCGCGGCGTTGGCTATGTGCTGCGCGATTAGGCTATCTAGGAAAGTGGCTTAAACCAGGGGCCTGAGCTAGGAACCTAAACTAGGAAAACGGCGCAATCGCAATTTTCCAGAGCCGGTAGCCCATGGCATTGAGGTGCAGGCCATCGGTGGTCAGTTTGGTCTGGAGATGGCCGTCAGCGTCGGCAAAGGCAGGCTGTAGGTTGATGTAGTAGCTGGCCTCCCGGAGGGCGAGCTGGGAAATGCTGTAGTTGAGGCGACGAATCCGCTCGACCGGAATGGCCTCCAAGCGGGTGGGCAGAATCGAATGCACATAGACCTGAGCATAGGGGTGGCGGGTCCTCAGCTGCCGCATGATCTGCTGCAAGTTGGTGAGAATTTCCTGGTCGGTAGCGCCCTGGCGCAGGTCGTTGATGCCAGCCATCAGGTAAATGGCGTCCGGATTGGTTCGATCAAACAGCGACAGCCGCTTCAGCACGCCTGCCGTCGTGTCACCCGATAGACCCTGGTTCAGCCAGAACTGGTTTTTAGAAAGCTGCTCGCTGGGAAACCACTGGGCATGCGAGTCTCCTAACAGAATCGTCATCCGTTCTGCCCCCTGCCCCTTCACCATGGCGTTGGCTTCATGGCGCAATAGCCGCAGCCAGTCTTCATAGGTGGGCTGACGGCTGGCGCGTTCCCAGAGGGTTTGGAAGCTATTGGCCGGCAGGCGCGTATAGATCTGTCCGGTTTGCAGAGCGGCCAATCGCTGCACATAGAGCTGGCTGCCCGACGTGGGTCGGTTAGAGATTGTTTCCAGAGGGCGAGCCGCCACGTTGCGAGCCCAGCGGCTGAACTCGGGCCGGTTTAAGGCCTGGTTAGGAGCGACGTTAGTCTGGTGGCTGGTCTGGTCGCTACAGACCCGATCCACCTGATGCTGGCGGTTAAATAGAAACGTCCAGGCGGCCTGGGGCGGATTCGCCAGCTTCCAACCGGGAGCTTTTCCTTGAACAAGCAGGCTGGCGGTCAGTACACAGAGGTCGCTCATGGCTGGATACTGCTGAAGTGAGGGCTTACCAGTACTTTCACGGTTTCTGCTAGTTCATCAGGACAACTAGTCAGGAAATTTACGGTGCTAGCTCAAAATTTCATTAACCCCAGCGGTTGCGCAATCGTTCAGCTCCAGATATCGCGGCCTCCCAAAGATGACCCCAGAATCCCCAACAGCAACAGCAGTTGAATCGGCCAGGGCGCTAAAATCAGAGTCACAACCAAACCCAACAGGGCTAGCGCCAGACAGCCCACAGCAACTTCAACTGAGCGCAATTGTGTTTTTTCGTACAAAAAAGTTGCGCCGACTGTCATCAATAAGGCCGTGACAAATCCCATTGTTTTCTACCTGGTTTTCTATTTATCTGGTGCTCTATCGACCCGAGCTTCGATCTGCCTAAATAGGTAGGTGCAAGAGGTAGGTGCAAGTACAGAACGGTGGGGTTTGGGGGCTTGCCCTCTGTAGTCCCCTATAGATCCTCTTCGATCTAATCAAGCCCGGCTGCCTAGTTTTCGGCAAGTGGAGAACATTGCCCACTGCCTGTTTGCGTTCCTGCTTCAGCAAATCAGGGTGATCTGACAAATTTAACCGTTTCTTTACCTGGAATGCGGTTCACAACATACCATAAACTCCCCTACACTGATCAAATCTTGTCAGCCGTTTGTGTCCGCTTGGGATTCAAACCCGCGACAAATCCGGGGCTCGGCGGCGGTCAGGGTCTAATCCCAGGGTTTCGGTAGTTTGGTTGCAGACCAGTTTTCTATGAACCTGCCTGGAAAGAGGGGAAGACTGTGCCTCCTTGATTGGTACCAGTAGATTGGTATCAGTAAATTACAGATACCCCATACACCCCCACCCATACATCCCCATCAGATGCCATTTACAGAGCTGCTTCGCCCAACTGTTCAAGCCTTTTAATCGCTCAACTGCTCCCTGGAGGAACCCATGCTGGTCTACATTTTGGCGCTTCTGGTTGGTTCGGCAAGTGTGGGGCTCTACCTGGCTGCCTTTCTGTTTCCAGAGGTCCATCACCGGTTTGATCTGGTCTGGAGCGGCGTGGGCTGTTTCTATGCGCTAGTGCTCTGGGTTTGTGCGGGGCGAATTACGGGTGCCCTGCTGTTGGGGCAGGTGGCCAGTGTCTCCCTACTGGGCTGGCTGGGCTGGCAGACCCTGAGTTTGCGACGCGCCCAGACGCCGGTTTTCCTCCAGACCCAGCTCCCACCCGAGGCCACCTCAGCCAGCGACGTGTTTCAGCTCACCGTTCGCCAGCTCAGAGCTAATCTGCGCCAGAGTGCGGGCCGCTCGCCCCTAGTTGACCAGCTCGATCAGGGGATTGCTCGCCTGGAAACCGCCTGGCAGGGGCTGCGCAGCTGGGGCAAAGCCCTGAGTGACACCACACGCGAAGGAGGACTGCGAGCCGAGCGCAGTGAGTTAGAACAGCCGCTTGCGCCGCCCGCCCCCTATGCCAAGTCTGACCTCTACGCCGAGTGGAGCGATTTGGAACCCGAGTCTTACCCCGACCTTGATACCACCGAGGCCGATGTCAGGCCTTCCTCCCCATCCAGCCCGCCCTTCGGCTAATTGCCCGATGCGGTGCAGCCGGGGCCGCATCCAGCAGGGCCAGGAGCTTCACCTGCCTGAAACCGGTCCTAGAGCAGACCTAATCGCGAATTGAAATGGAGCTGAAGCGATCGGCAGGGAGGGGGTCGGTGACACCAAACAGTCGGGCTAAAGTCTGCCCTTGCCACTGGAGCAGCAAACTGTTGCCCTGCTCGATCTGGCGAATCTGGCCAAATTTGAGGCCATTGCCCAGGCCAATCCGGTCCTGCTGGGGCTGGAAATCCCGAATCAGGGCTCTGCCGCTGCGGGTCACCACAAACAGATCGCGGCCCGCCCCGCCCCAAAGCTGGTTGCGACCGCTCCCACCCGCCAGCAGATCGTTCCCCTCCTCGCCGTTGAGCCGATCCTGGCCCGCTTCGCCGACCAGCGTATCGCTGCCCTTGCCGCCCAGCAGGCGGTCGTTGCCCGCTTGACCCAGCAGGTAGTCGTTGCCCTGATTGCCCAGGAGCTGATCCGCCTGGCTGCCGCCCAGGAGCGCATCAAAGCCCCGATTGCCCTGGAGCCGATCGGCCCCCCCCAGTCCATAGAGGTTATCAGCGCTGGCCTGTCCCCGCAGCGAATCCCTGCCCTCAGTGCCCTCGATTCGGGTTTTGTAGGCGGCCAGAGCGGCAGCGTCGGCCTGGACCAATCCCGCCCCGCTGCGCAGATTGCCCGGAGGGTCGAGCGGAATCGCCGTGGTCTGCATTGCCTCAACCACCTGAATTGGCGAGAGCTGCCTGGGGCCACCGGCCCGCTGGAGCAGTAGTGCCGCCACCGCTGCCGCATGGGGAGCCGCTGCCGAAGTGCCAAAAAACGGATTGAAGCCGCTGACCGCTTCAAAGGTAGTAGCGACGCCGTTGGGAGCGACCAGCTCTGGCTTAGAGCGGATTTCGGGGCTGGCCAGCCGGTTGCCCTGGGCATCCAGCAGAATCGGCGTACCGCCCCGGCTGGAGAAGCTGTCCAACACGGGCGGGTTGACGCCATACACGGGCGTTTTGCGCACTTCTACCGCACCCACGGCCACCGCGCCGCGCGCATTGGGCTGCCCGTAGACGGTCGGGTTATTGGCGTTGGCGTCAACATACTCGTAGGTAACAGCGCTGTCGGCTCCATTGGCGGTGCTGATCCACTGGATCTGGACGGGCAAACTGGCCGAATTAATTTTGCGGGCAATCACCAGATGGGCCGAACGATTCGAGGGGATGTTGTAAAACAGCTCCTCTAGCGGCTGTTCCACGCCCGCCGAAATCAGCGTCACCGAGGTCGCCAAAATATTCCCCTGCTCGACCGGCAGGCTGGGCTCAGAGACCAGAAACAGCTCCAGGTCGTTGCTGATTCGTCCGCTCGGGTCATCCCACCCCAGGGCCAGCGAGAGCAATGCCCCCTGGACCAGCTTGACATCCTGGTAGAGATCGACCCCCTGGCCCGGATCAAAATCGTGCATTTCGTAGCGATTGCCGCGAAACTCGAAGGTAGACTCGGCGGCGGCAGGACGAAACGGGCTGGCATAGGCGCGGTTGCCGTCGTTGCCGATCGCAGAGAAATAATCCACGCCCCGGTCTACTAGCTCCGAAACCGTGCGGGCCGCCAGCCCGTCCTGGAACAGCGTGGTCGAGAAGCCCAGATCGTCCACAATGATGTCGGCCCCGGCCTTGGCCAATTGCTTCACCGCTCGGGTAAAGCTCTGCTCGTTGAGCCGCCCCCTGGCCGTGAAGGCCGTGTGGAACAGCAGTTTGGCACCGGGAGCAATATCGCTGATGATCTGCATCATTGCCCGGCCCTCGTCTCCCCCGGAGCGCAAATCCCGCAGGACGCGAATCGGCTGCCGATAGCCCAAAGGGTTGCCGCGCCCTGGCAAATCGCCGCTGGCCACATCCCGGTCAGCCTGTTTGCGGGCATTGAAGCTATCCGAGATCACGCCAATCGTCACGCCACGTCCGTCAATCGAGAAATTGCGGCGGGCAATCTGGGCGCGCATAACGCGATCGCCTTTACTGGTAACTTTTCCAACCATGCTTGCTCAAATCCGACATGAATAAACCATATAGCTCACCCAGCATCCTAGCTCTTGCTCGCAGCGAGTATAAACTCTGATCAGGGTGAAAACGGGTCATCCTCCGCCTGTCGCCAGTTTTCCCGCAAGAGCCGGCAGGTCGCCGAGTTGGGTGATTTTCGAGACAGACTCGGCCAAGGGGATATGGTAGGGTCAACGCGAGGCTAGAGTCCTTGTCCTGAGTCGTATTTGCAAGTAGTGGGTATCTGTTAAGTGGCGAAATCTGTGTATCGGTTCCAGGTTCATGCAGTTACCCAGCCGGGAGAAACGATTGCCCTGGTCGGTTCGGTTCCCGAAATCGGCGGATGGGATGAGGCGCGGGCAGTACGGCTTTGCACCCAGGGCGACCGCTATCCGCTCTGGTGGGTTGATCTGGAGCTAGAAGTCAGCGCTGGGGCTGACTACGCGGCGGAACAGTCTACCCTGCAATATAAATATCTGCGGCTGACTCCTGACGGGCAGGTGGAGTGGGAAGCTTGGGGAAGCAACCGCTGGGTGCCCCTGGAAGCTGGGCCATTCCCTAGTCCGATTGTGGTAGAAGACGGCTGGATCGGGGCGATTCCTTCCTATCCCTACGGCTATTTGGCCGCGCCAGCCGCGCAGCCTCCTGTTCTCGCAAGCCCAACCGGCCTGAAAATTGTGGTGCTGGGCAGCTCTGTAGCTCTGGGCTGTAGCGCCTGGATGCTGCGGGGCTGGGCCTGGCAGCTGGGGCAAGCGCTAGAACGATCCGGTCACCGGCTGGTGAATGTCTCGGAAGTCGGGGTCAACATCAGCTCAACGATTGCCCGGTTTTCCCAGGTGGTGGGGCCAGAGCATCCAGATATCGTGATTATTGCGCTTTCTCTGGGCAACGAGGGCTTCGCCTCCTGTGCTCCCCAGCATCGACCAGCCGTGCAGCGGCGGTTTGAGAAGGGGCTCCAGCAGCTGATCAAAATGGTGCGGCAGATCGGAGCCTACCCGATTTTGGGCGGGCTCTATCCCAACGCAGACTATACGCCAGAACATTACACCCTGCTCTGGGAAACCCAGCAGCGCCTGGCAAGCTGGGAGGTACCGATCCTGGACTGGCTGGCGGTCCTGAGCGATGGTCAAGGGCAATGGCAGGCGGGCCTCGGCTTTGATCCGGCTCATCCCAATACAGTTGGCCATCAGCGGATGTTTGAGGCCATCGATCTGGGTCTGTTCAATCTGACCCGAGCCGAGCTGGCCACCAGGCAGATCCAGCCTGTAGAAGAGCCGATTTACCAGGACGACTGGGGATTTGAGGTCTGCTTCCGCAAAGCCGAAAACAGTCTGCGGTTACTCAACCAGACGGCCCATGCCTACCAGGTGAATTCTGGCTGGCAGGAGCTGCAAACTAGCCTGCGCCGAACTGGATTGCCCGCAGGGCTGTATTTGGCTGAAGCCCCAGCTTTACCTGAAGCCCCAGCTTTACCTGAAACCCACCAAGCCCGGCCAGAGGCATCGTCTTCAGCAGCTCTGTTCTCCCTATTTTTGCAGGACGACGGGGCGATTGCGGAGAGTGTGACTATTCCTCCTGGCGCTCATCTAGACTTCCACCCGGTATTTCATTTCCTTGATTCACAGCGCTCCCAGGTTTTGTTCTATGACGGACAGCTGGGGATTCTGAAGGTGGGTGAGCAAAAGCTATATATCGTCAACGAATCGGACCACGAATACAATATCCAGCCGATGTGGCAGGAGGTGCGGGCTGCGTTTAAGGCAATGCCACCTGGACTGTATGAGGATCGGCATCATCCCGATATTCCCTTCCGTACCCTGATGGTTGGCAAGGACGGTCTAGAGAGTCGCGTCAAAGCTCCAGCCCAGTCGGCCCTGCTGCTGGAATACAAATGCAGTCTGGCCGAGGTCAGCCGCGTGGCAATTATTCCCCTGGGCGACCGCTGCGCGGTGCGAATGCTGCTCTACAAGCTGGAATACGACGGACCGGCCTTTCCGTTCGACCTGACCCGCACCACCAACCTGGCCGATGTGGCCGACATGATCCAGAACGAGTTTCGCGACATGTGGAATCCGGCGTTCCTACACTACAGCCCCGAGGCCGGACGAATCTACCACAGCAAATGGACCGGTCTGTCTTTTGCCCATGAAGTCGAGGAGAGCGACGATCCCGAACAGGACATGACGCCGGTTTACAAGCGGATGCAGACCCGCTATAGCGCTCGCTCCAGACGGTTTGGCTATACGCTCCAGCACTGCGACAAAGCGCTGTTTATCCGCACGGGCTGGTGCAACCGCGACATGGTGGTAGACCTGGTGCAAAAGCTAGAGGCCAAATATCCCGGCAAGCCCTTCCGGCTGCTGCTGATCTCGCCCCAACCGTCCGAGGAATTCGCCGATCTGCCCAAAGTGCTGCACTACAACCTGGAGTTTAACCCCGACCGGATGTATGAAAACCTCGACTACTGGCTGGACTGTACCGAGGTGATGCGAGGCATCCTCCATTCCCTGGGCGTTTCCAGCAAAAATCTGTTCTGGTGTCCGCCCCATTGATCTGTAGCCCCATTACTCCTGTAGCCCATTGCCCTGTAGCCCATTGCCCTGTAGCCGTCAGGCCGATTGACTCATGCTGGAGCCCAAGCCCATGGCTGCACTGCTCGTCAGGGGCTCCAGGGTCAGGAAGGTGTTAAACACTTCTCGGCCCACAATATTCAGCTGGGTCTGGATATGGTCGAGGAACTCATGCAGACCGGTTTGGATCACCTCCTCGACGGTGATGAAGTCCAGTTCGGCCCGCAGCTTGCCCAGGGTGCGTTCGGCAGAGTTGCTCCAGGTGCCGGGGTTGGTGCCGGTAATTTGGTAGAGCGAGCGTTCCGCTTCTAAGAGGCAAAACTGAATCGAGCGGGGAAACTCGCGGTCCAGCAGCAGGAATTTGGCGATGCTGGTGGGGCTGATCCGCCGCTGGGTTTTTCGATACATTTCGTAGCCGCTGGCCGACTTGAGCAGGGCGATCCACTGGAGTTCATCCAGAGCCGTGCCCACCAGGTTGACCGCAGGCAGCAGAATAAAATACTTCACGTCCAGAATTCGGGCGGTTTTGTCGGCTCGCTCAATCAGCCGACCCATGCGGCCAAAGTGCCAGGCTTCGTTGTGGGACATGGTGGCGTCGGTGATGCCAACAAACAGGTGGCTGGCCATTTTCACCTCAGCAAAAAAGCTGGGCAGCTGGGGCTGGGGCTGCATCCGGGAGGCGTCCTGCACCATCAGGTAAAAGCTGTTCACCTGCTCCCACATCTCGGACGAGATGATTTCCCGCACCGACCGGGCGTTTTCTCGGGCGGCCCGCAGGCAAGACAAAATCGAATTGGAATAGCTTTCGTCGAAGGTGAGAAACTGGATGACGTTCTCGGCGGTGGCTTCGCCGTAGCGCGACTTAAACAGGTTCAAATCACCTGTAGTCATCACCAGCGGCTGCCACTGCTCGGCAATCACGGTCGGGGCATCCAGCAGCAGGTTGAGGTTCACATCGACGAAGCGGGCAATGTTTTCGGCCCGTTCAATATAGCGGTTCAGCCAGTAGATCGAATCGGCGACGCGGCTCAGCATAGTTGGTTAGGAGTTTGAAGAACCGATAAGAACGAAACTGCAACAATCAGGAGCCTAAGAATCACTCTCTGTATCATCGCTTCACTCGCTTCTGATAGTAACTTGTAATCCTTACTTAATTGCCAATTCTGATTCAGCCATTCAAACGTTCGCCCCACTATCCGCCACTTCGGCAACGCCACAAACTCTGCCTCTGTTCGTTTCATGACCTCCACCTTCGCCGCTTAGGGCTTGTAAATAAAGGGTTATTGTCAAATCTGGTGTATGAAGAAGAATTAAGCAGCGTTTTTGGTCGTGGAGCGAACGAGGTCAGTGATTGCGATACCATCCTGAAATTTGACTCCTTCAATCACCTGAGCTAGGCGATTAAATCCGCGAAT
>JBJTUI010000817.1:0-2541 GCA_046080625.1 Elainella sp.
CATCTTCTAGCAGCACATGGCCGCCGGAAAACAGGGCCACCAGCACCAGCCGAATCGCCTCCTGCTTGCCGACAATCGTGTTGCCCAAATTCTGAACGAGCCGATCAATGCTGTCTCTGCTGTCTCTCATGCCGCTCTACCCGGTTTTGTAAAGAGGAGGTTTTGTAAAGTCTTGTTGCTCCACTGTGCCTACCAGTGTGCCCGCTCCATCGCACTTTGCATCTTCCAGCTGCTAACCGGGCTGGACGAGACAGGAACAGCCGCTCAACTGCTCTAAGCCGATAAAGTCGCTCGCGCCCGGTCGCAGTCCTGCTGGATTTGCTGCTTCAGGGCATCCAGGGAGGAAAATTTTTGCTCAGGCCTCAAAAACTGGTGTAGCTGCACCGTCAGAGTTTGGCCATAGAGATCGCCGCTCCAGTCCAGCAAATGCACCTCTACCGTGACTCGCTCTCCGGCCACCGTCGGTCTGCGGCCAATGTTCATCACGGCGGGCTGAAGCAAATTGGCCTGTGCCGAAGGCGAGAGCGGATTGGGGTCGGCCTGGATTTCTACCCAGACGCTATAGACGCCTAATCGCGGTAAAAACTTGTCGGGCGGCAGCTCCAGGTTGGCGGTCGGGAAGCCAATCGTGCGGCCCAGCTGCTTGCCGGTCACCACCAAACCCGTCAGGCCATAGGCGCGCCCCAACAGCTGGTTGGCCTGATCGATCTCGCCCTGGGCTAAAAACTGGCGAATTGCCGAGCTGCTGATCCGCTCGCCCTGCTGCAAATAGAGGGGCGCGACCTGCACGGGGATGTGATACTGAGCGGTAATTTCTTGCAGGTCGGCGATCGTGCCCTGGCGCTTGCGGCCAAACCGAAAATCTTGACCGACGCTGATTTGCTGGGCTTGCAGATGCCCTACCAGAATCTGCTCGACAAACTCAACCGGGGACAGGCTGGCCAGCGCTTGATCAAACGGAATCACCACCATCTGCTCGATTCCCATTTGCGCCAGCAGTCGGGCTTTCTCCTGGAGCGGCGTTAACAGCGGACGGCTCTGGCCGCTAAAAAAGGCACGAGGATGGGGGTGAAACATCACCACCGTCGCCCAGAGGAATGCCTGACCGGCCCCGTTAGCGGTTTCTCCGGTAGTCTCTCCGGCTGCTTCTCCGGTAGCTTCTCCGGCAGTCTCAGCCGCAACCCCGGCTAAAACAGGCTCAACCGGCGGCTTAATCGTCTCTCTCAGCGTCCTAGCTGTGGCCACAACCGGCGCAATAACGCTCTGGTGCCCTCGGTGAACGCCATCAAAGTTCCCCAGGGCAATAACTGTCGGTGTTTTGACCGTCTCTAAAGTTGAGGCTATCCACACGCTTTACATTTTGACACATATTTTGCCCATCGCGTCTTTCGCCTGGCCAATGCTGCGGGGAATCAAAGTCTAGAAGGGGCGAAGGCGAACTCGGGCGAACCGGAACTTCCCTCATCGCACCCTCATCGCACTCCCATCATCTGAAGCTAGACCGATACCTGGGTTTCTAGCTCTGCGCGCAGGGCGGCAGAAGCAACCGGGACCGGGGAGATATCGATTTCCAAACCTTCCCAGGCCACAACACTATCGGGGAACTGGGCTACCGTATCGGCCTTGACCTGATCCATAAAGTTGTCGTCGTGCAGCGGATCGTGGTGGAAGATCACCAGTTTTTTGACCCTGGCCGCCTCAGCAACCTTGACAGCTTCCTGCCAGGTAGAGTGGCCCCAGCCCTTCTTGCTCGACTTTTTGGAATGGTACTCTTCGTCGGTGTAGGTGGCGTCATAGATCATCATGTCGGCGTTGCGAGCCAGATGCAGCACGTTTTCGTCCAGCCGATCGGGGAAATGCTCTGTATCCGTAATATATGCCACGGCCCGATCCCGCCAGCTCACCCGGTAGCCCACCGACTCGCCAGGATGGTTCAGTAGGGCGTTTTCTACCCTCACCTCGTCCAGTCTGACCGCTTCACCAATATCGAGATCGTAGAATTTCAAGTCAGCTCCCATGATTTGCAGCGGCACTGGAAAATTAGGGTGCAGCATCTGATCATTTAGCCGTTGTTCAATCGTAGAACCATTGGGCGCAACTGCCCCGTAGATATGAAAGCGATTGCTGGGCACAAAGGCGGGCGTAAAGAACGGAAAGCCCTGGATGTGGTCCCAGTGGGAATGGGTAAAAAACAGATGGGCTTCGACCGGAATCTCTGCCATCAGGGAATGGCCTAACACCCGCAGCCCCGTTCCTCCATCAAAAATCAAGCGATGCCCACCGACCCGCATTTCCACGCAGGAGGTATTGCCGCCATAGCGAACTGTGCTTTGCCCCGGACAGGCAATGCTGCCCCTTACTCCCCAAAAACGGACCGTAAATTGGTCTTGTTGATTCGACATGAGCGTTCTTGCCAGAATTCACCACGCCTCAGTGACGGCTATCAAAAAGTCTCCGACTTTACAGTTCATTCAGTCGAATTTTGGATCTATCCGGAAACTCAACTTGATCGGGTTGGTTACCTGACCGCTCGTTCAACCT
>JBJTUI010000818.1:0-5130 GCA_046080625.1 Elainella sp.
GAGTTTTGGAGTGATGGGGGCTACATTGGTACAGTGGGAGATGGCGTGAACAGTGAGATAGTGAGGCGGTATATTCAGGAGCAAGGGAGTGAGGAAGAGAAGGTAAGAGTCAAGCAACTGAGGCTGTTTCCGCTCTCTTAGATACCCCGCAGCTTGCTGCGGTTGGGTTATTCATTCGCGCCTCAGCTCAGTACCTCAACACAGAATTCCAGCAGCTGGAATCGATTCAAGCGCCCCACCAGCTCAGCTTTAAACACGAAGGCGAAAAGCAATTTCTACGGGTGGTGCCCTGGCAGGATGACTGGGGCCTAGACTGGCTGGTTGTGGTCGTGGTGCCCGAATCGACCTTTATGGCTCAGATCCAGGCCAACACGCGCACCACCGTGCTGCTCTGTTTGGCGGCCCTGGCGATCGCGACCCTGCTTGGCTTCTATACCTCCCGCTGGATTGCTTCTCCCATCCTGCAATTGAGCAGGGCCAGCGGGGCAATCGCCCGAGGCAACTTCGCCTACAGAAGCTCTGGCTCTTTTGTCCGAGAAATCGACGTTCTGGGCCGTTCGTTTAACCAAATGGCCAGTCAGCTCGCCGCCTCTTTTGTCGAATTAGAACAGGCCAACAGCCAACTGGAAGACCGGATTGCCCATCGCACTGCAGATCTGCAAACAGCCCTGGAGAAATTGCACCAAACCCAGGCCCAGATGATTCAGAGTGAGAAAATGTCGGCTTTGGGGCAAATGGTGGCGGGCATCGCCCATGAAATTAATAACCCGGTGGGGTTCATTCAGGGCAATCTCCAGCCTGCTGAAACCTATGCCCGCGATCTGCTCTGGCTTTTGCAGCTCTATCACCAGACCTATCCCCATCCAACGCCCGAACTAGCAGAGGCGCTTGCCCTCGTGGACCTCGATTTTGTCAGCCAGGACCTGCCAAAACTCCTGCAATCCATGCGAGTTGGTGCAGAGCGCATCACCGAAATTGTCCTCTCCCTGCGTAATTTCTCCCGCCTGGATGAATCGACCGTCAAAACCGTAGATTTGCACGAAGGGCTGGAGAGCACCCTGCTGATTTTGCAGCATCGCCTCAGAGCCAATGCCAAGCGTCCCGAGATCAAAGTGGTGCGCAATTTTGGCGAAATCCCCCTGGTGAAATGCCATGCCGGACAGCTCAATCAGGTGTTTCTGAATATTTTGAGTAACGCAATTGATGCCGTAGAAGACCAGAACCACGACCGAACCTATCAGGAGATCATGGCCGACCCGAACTGCATCACCCTGACGACGCTGTTCTCAGAGAACCATGTGCAGATCAAAATTGCTGACAATGGCTTGGGAATGCCAGAAGCCGTGAGGCAGCAGATTTTCAATCCTTTCTACACCACAAAGCCAGTCGGCCAGGGAACAGGTTTGGGGCTGGCCATCAGCTATCAAATCGTGGTTGAAACCCATCAAGGCCAGCTGACCTGCACTTCTACAGTGGGAACAGGCTCCGAGTTTGTGATTCAGATTCCGGCCCAAGCGTTTGATCAGGCTGCTGCCAGTCCAGATCTGCGGCCCGAAGTGGGTGTTCAGGGGGAGTAGAGGTCGCCCCAGGTTTATAGCAGCCGCTGATCAAGCGCCCAGGGTTCCCTACCTTGCTGAATTGGGCGAGATCCTCTGCCGACAGGGGCCTGGAATTCTGGCGCAGAAGCAGTCTGGACCAGAGACTGGTCCAGAGACAGTCTGGCCTAGAGACGGTCTAGCACAGAACAGCCAGTCCCGGTTGGTTCAACCATGAGCGCTATTGAACCGGAGCTGAGGTCAGCCCCATTTCCCAAACATGCCTGTTTCCCAAACATGATAGATTGGCCTCTGTACTGTTTGCCCCCCGTACTGTTTGGCCCCTGTACTATTTGGCCTCACAGGATCGAGCGGCTTCGCCAAGCCCTGTGCTGAGGCACCGAGTTCTTTGCCGAGGCTTTGCCTCCCCCCCCTACCACATGGCTGCTACCCGCATGAGTTTTCCCGACGATCGCCACTGGCTCGAAATTTGCGCGTTTCTCGAGCAGCACCTCCAGTCCGCTGATCGCCTGCTGGCCCCAATCGACTTTCTCACCCGGTTTCCGGTCCAGAGCTATCCCTACAACATTGCGGTCACCTTGCCGGTCGAGCACTTTACCTTTGTCGCCCTTCACAAGGGCATGCTGGCTGAGGTCGATTTGGGATTTTTGCTGCAAGTTTTAGCACAGCTCCAGCCCGTGCTGGCCAATCCGGTCTTTGTGCTTTACGCTGATCCGGCTGCGACATCGCGCTTTCTCGATCTGCCTGCGCCCGATCCGGCTGAGGTTGAGCCCCTAGAGGCCCAGATGCAGGCCCAGATGCAGCCCCCAACCCAGACCCCAACCAGCTCCAACAGTCAGCCCATCCAGCGCTGCGCCCTTGTCGTCACAACCCACAACCAATCGGCGGTGTTGGCCCAGACCCTGCCCGCCCTGACCCAGCTCGGGGCACCTCTGCTTCTGGTAGACAATGGCTCTACGGCTTCCCAGGCTGCCGCCAATCGCGCCCTGGCAGAACAATATGGGGCGGCGCTGTTATACCTGCCCGAACACCTGCTGCTGTCGGCGGCGATCAATGCGGGGGTGAGCTACTGGCTGGCCCATCCGGCGGTTGAGTGGATTTCCTGCTTCCAGGACAATGTCCGCGTCCAGCCCGACCTGCTGCAACAGCTGCTGCGCATCCAGGACCCGGAGCACTATCCGCTGCTGACGGGCTATGATGCGCCCGAACACGAGGGTCAGGAGACCGAACTGGGTGGCCAGCGGGTGCGGCTCAAGCTCGCGACTTCGGGGGTACATCTCCACGCCCATCGGCGCTACTGGCAGGCCGTTCTGCCGGTGCCGACGCTATATGACCCGGCCCAGCTCAAGCCAGGCCAGGGCAGCGACGCCGACTGGTGGATCACCGCCTGGTCGCCCAATGCCGTGATTCGTCGGGGTGGCCATGTTGTCTGTGTACCACAGCTGGTGGCCTGCTTCGAGCCGTCCCAATTTGCCCAACCGCTTGGCCAATCGCTTGATCAGGCGCTCGGCTCAGCACCAGCATCGGGCCAGTCTGCCAAATTGAGCCCAGCTTTCAGCGGCCTCGATCTGGCGGGGGTGAAGGTGTTGGTGGATGGCTATAACCTCCAGCTCACTAAGGGCACCGGAATTAAAACCTATGGCCTTAGCTTGATTGAGGCGCTGAATCAGCTGGGAGCCCGGGTGGATGTGCTGCTGAGCCGGGGCGGCTACAAGTCCAACGAGATTTTGGACGAGATTTTCTTTTTCGATAACCAGTCGCCTAAACAGGATCTGCTGACGATCAGCAAATGGATTGTCAAATCGCTCTCGCCGTTCTATCGGGCCAAGCGCCGCAAATCGTTTGCCGGGCTGGTGGTGAAGCGGGGCCAATACAGCGATGATTTCCTCAAATATGCCACGTCGTTCAACCTGCCCCAGTGCTATGACCTGGCCAACGGGCTGTATAACAAGCTGCGCTGGAAAACCGACATTTCGGTGGCCGAAAAGGTAGATATCTGGCACGCCACCTATCCGCTGCCTATGCAGGTGCGAGGGGCGCGAAAAATCACCACCGTGCATGACCTGATCCCGTTTCGCCTGCCCTACGCCACCCTGGACGACAAAAAGGTGTTCTACTTCAAAACTCGGGATGCCCTGAAGGATTCGGCGGTGACGATCACGGTTTCGGAAAACTCCAAGCAGGATCTGCTCACCTACTACGATGCTGACCCCGACAAGATTGTCGTCACCTACCAGCCGATTGCCCTCAAGCCCCTGCCCGACAGCGATCAAGAGGTCGCCTTTTTCCTGCGCCGCTTCGGGCTAGAGTTTCAGAACTACCTGCTGTTTGTCGGGGCAATTGAACCCAAGAAGAATGTCGGGCGACTGCTGGATGCCTACGCTTCCATGGATGTCGATCTGCCGCTGGTGATTGTCGGCAAAAAGGGCTGGCTCTGGGAAGACGAGCTGGGCAAAACCGGCCTGATCGACAACAAAACCTCGCGCAAAACCGTGAAGCTGCTCGAATATGTTGCGGTAGACAGCCTGCGCTACCTCTACCGGGGCGCATTCTGTCTGGTGTTTCCCTCGCTGTATGAAGGATTTGGCCTGCCGCCCCTGGAGGCTATGAATTTTGGCTGCCCCGTGATCACCTCTAACGTCTCCTGTCTGCCGGAAATCTGCGGCAGTGCAGCGCTCTACGTCGATCCCTACAGCGTTCGCGATATTAAGGAGAAAGTCGAAACCCTGCTGGCCGATCCAGCCCTGCGCCAGCGACTCGTGCAGAACGGCAAAGTTAACGCCCAGCTGTTCAGCCCAGAAAACTACACCAAACGCCTGCACCAAGCCTACGTTAAGGCGCTGTCTTGAGTCTCGCCCTGGCTTCTGGCTGCCCCTCTTGCATCCCTGCCCAGTTGCACCAATAGCAAAATGCAGCGAAGGCGGTTTCCCTCCAGTTCGCTGCATTCTAAAGCTGAGACTGTTAGCTGAGATCGCCAGCTGAAACTAGCTCAGACTCTTGACCTAACTTGGCTTTGGCGCGTCTCTAGATATCTGTTTCGCTGAGCTGGCGCGTAATGTAGTCAAACGGCTCATCCAGGTAGACTCCGGCTTCAACTCCGGCAGCAGCCACTTGTTCTTTCACAATATCCTTCATGATCTGCACCCCAACCACCGTGGGGCCAATCGGCACGCCCAGCGAGTTGTAGGTTTCGCGCAGGCCATACAGCACCCGCTCATCCAGCACGTCAGTGCTGCCAGCCACTAGAGCATAGGCCGCATAGCGCAGGTAATAGTCCATGTCGCGCAGGCAGGCCGCGTAGCGCCGGGTCGTGTAGGCATTGCCGCCCGGACGAATCAGCTCCGGCACATCTTCAAACAGTTTCAGACCGGCCTGCTTGACAATTGCCGCCGCATTTCCGCTGATCAGGGCCGCTGCCTGCACGCGAGCTGTGCCGCTGTCGAAGTAGGATTTGAGTGAATCGAGGGCGTTCCGGTCAAAGTACCGACCGGTGCTGTCGTAGTTTCTAATCAGGCTGGTCACCGCGTCCCGCATTAGAGTTCGTCTCCCAAAATGGTTATCAGTAATCTGTTTA
>JBJTUI010000819.1:0-5210 GCA_046080625.1 Elainella sp.
GGAACTAATGGCTTAGCTGACCCAATCCTGCATGGCACTGCTCCAACGCTTTGCTCAACAATTCTCATCATTCTCCCGCAACCGAGCGCTAAAAGCCACTCCTCGCAATACTTATACGCACTTCTGCGTAATGTAGAGCCCTTAATTGAGGGCTAATGCCTTTAAACCAGACTCTTGGCCTGCACCAGCTGTGTCAGATGGCTGTATCCCTGCTGAATTTGCTGCCACAGGGCCAGCAGAGCGGTTGGATCAACCTCTGATCTGGCGGCTGGTTCCAGCTCCAGCAGGGTGGAACAGTGGTCTTCTAGCTGGGCCGCCGGATTGGCAATCCCAACCGCACCCACGTTCAGACTGGCCCCCTTGATATAGTGAGCTTTCTCGTTGATCTGGACTAGATCTGGCTGCGTAATCTCTGGCTGGGCGATTCTCAGCTTCAGCGCCTCAATGTAGGGCGGTAGGGTTTTCAGCAACATTTGCAGCAGCTCTTGCTCGAAGGCTGAATTGTGGCTGCTGAGACGATGCAGGTAATTCCAATCGAGCAGAGGCCCAGCTGAGCCAGATTTCTCTTGGTCAGACCGGCTCGGGGACTTGCACCCCGGTTCAGCCAGGTCAGCTTCGAACAGCAGGTTGGCGCAGGACGGTTGAGCCGCTGCACCGCGAATCCAGAATCTCAGCTTGGCCGCCAATTCGTCCAGACGGAGCGGTTTGCTCAAATAGTCATTCATGCCTGCATCCAGACAGCGCTGCCGATCTCGGGGCAGGACGTTGGCCGTGAGGGCAATAATCGGCGTTTGTTGGGCTGGCCCCGCCTGTCTGCAAATGGCTCGGGCGGTCGTGTAGCCGTCCATCAGCGGCATCTGGCAGTCCATCAAAATCAAATCGTAGGCAATCGTTTCCACCAGTTGCAGAACTTCCTGACCGTTATTGGCCACATCGACTTGATAGCCCAACAGACTGAGCTGATTCAGCGCCACCTTCTGGTTCACCGGGTTGTCTTCGGCCAGCAGCACCCGCAGAGACCCAAAGTCGGCCTGAGTAGATGGGCGACTGGAGGATAAAGAAATAGCTGCGCCCACTTCAGACTCCAGATTCGTCTCTGTCTGATCTCGCCTTTGAACCGTCGGTTTTTGAACTAGGGGCGGAAGCCGCAGCAGGCTGCTATGGAGGCGCTCCCGGTGGATCGGTTTGGTCAGAAAATCAGCGAAACCCTGAGTTCCGAGCTGATGGATCTGGCCGATTTGCGTCGGTTCTACCAGTCCAATCAGGGGGGTGGCCTGTGCAGCCAGATGGCTTTGTAGCGTTGGCCAGTCCTGCCCGGAGAGGAGCTGTAGATCGAGGAGAACAGCGCCATAGAACCCGGCAGAGGGCGTGGCCCGCAGATGGGCGAGTCCGGTAGCCAGATCTGGAGCCTCAGCCACCGCCAGTCCGGCACAGCCCAGGCGAACTGCGGCCCTGACCGCCCAGTTGGGGGCAATCACCAGCAGATGTTTCAAATCTGGTAGGTCTAGCTCGGGGCGTGACAGAACAGCCCATTCGGCAGAGCAGTCGAGCTGGGGTTGCAGCGGCACCGTGAACCAAAAAGTTGAGCCCTGCCCAACCTGACTTTCCAGACCCAGCTGGCCGCCCATTCGGTCAATCAGCTCTTTACAGATGGCCAGCCCCAGGCCCGTGCCGCCGTATTTGCGTGTTGTGGAGGCATCGACCTGGGTAAACGGCTGGAACAATCCCGCCTGCTGTTCGAGGGCAATCCCAATCCCCTTGTCCATAACAGCAAACTTGAGGGTTGCCGGAGCGTCTGGAGTATCTGGAGCGGCTGGCGAGCCTACCAGAGACACATGCAGCACCACCTCGCCCTGGGCCGTGAACTTGAGCGCGTTGCCGATCAGGTTGGTGAGGATCTGCCGCAGGCGCGTCACATCACCCCGCAGGAAACGCGGCACTTCCGGTTCAATCAGCATCACCAGCTCTAAACCCTTGGCGTAGGCGGTGGCTGCCAGCAGATCGAGCAGGTCTTCTAGACAGGTTTCCAGGGCAAAGTCCAGATCTTCTAGCTCGACCTCGCCCGCCTCTAGCTTAGAGAAATCCAGGACATCGTTGATCAGGCTGAGCAACTGGTCGCTGCTGGAGCGCAGGGTCGTGACAAAATCGTGCTGCTGGGGATTGAGCTGGGTATGCGACAACAGATCCGCCATGCCAATCAGGGCATTCAGGGGCGTGCGGATCTCGTGGCTCATGGTGGCTAGGAAATCACTCTTGAGCTGGGCCGCCTGTTCGGCCACCTTGCGCGAGGCGACTGCGGCTTCGCGGGCCTGCTGTAGCTCCAGATTTTGTTGGGTCAACTGGTGCCGCTGCTGGGTTTCCTGGTCCAGCAGATTGGCCTGGGCGATGGCGATCCCGACCTGGTTGGCCAACTCACAGAGCAGCGAGATTTCAGGCTGCTGCCACTGGCGCGGCCCATCACACTGGTGGGCGATCAGCAGTCCCCAGAGCTGGTCGTTGATCAAAATCGGTACGACTAGATTGGCCCGCACCTGAAACTGGCTCAACAGCTCGAGATGGCAGGGCGTCAGGTTGGCCTGATGGACGTCGGTCAGGGGCAGCACGCGCCCCTGATGGTATTCCCGCCAGCGCCCGTCCTGGAAGCAGATATCTTCAAACTGGAAGCCTAGCGTGGAGGGCCATTCAGTCCCGACGGCCTCAACCTCAACCTGACCCGCCCAGTCGGGCCGGAAGCGGTAGATCAGCACCCGGTCGGTTTGCAAAAATTCCCGCACCTCGGCCACGGTGGTAGTCAGGATTTCCTGTAGATCTAGAGACTGGCGAATCCGCAGCGCCATGGCTGACAGGAGCTGGGCCCGAGCGTGCTGCTGCTGCACGTCCAGTTCGGCCTGTTTCCGCTCCATAAATTGACCGATCTGCCGCCCAATTGCGGTGAGCAGTTCCAGCAGGTCGGGGTCGGCTGGGTGAGTATCGATGCTACAGAGTGTGATCACCCCCAGATGGCGCTCTCTGCCCCAGATCGGGAAGCCGATTACCTGCTGAAAACTAGGCGCTTGAGTATCCAGCTTGATGGGCCCAATCGCGGCTGCCTGTCGCCACACCTGTTCTGCTAGAGCGGTAGTTCGGTCCTGATAAATTAATTGCGTGGCCAGATCAGCCGCCAGCAGGGATAGAGGCCAGTTTGCTCCCAGACAAAGCAAGCGGGCGGAGTCGGCTTCTGGGATTTGACTCGCAGCAGTCTGCCAGAACTGACCTGCCTCCCAGCCCAGCTTTTGACAGAGCGTTTCCAGCAGAATCGGCATGGCTTCCGTCAGGCTGGCAGATTGGGCCAGCAGGCTCGCCACCGCATATTGAGCGCTGCGTCGGTTTTCGGCTCGCCGCTGCTCCGTGATATCCCGGCCTGTGCCAATCACGTAGGCAATTGTGCCGTCAGCGTCCTGGAGTCCGGTGGCCGACCAGCTGATCCAGCGGTGTTCCCCGCCGTGAGAACGCCAGCGGTTTTCGAAGTTGCCGCGAAACTGTCCCTGCAAAATATCCTGAAAGGCAGCCTGCGCGGGTTCGATGTCTTCAGGCAGCAGCAGCACATCCCAGACGCAGCGGTTGCGAACTTCGTCGGAGGCGTAGCCCGACACCTTCTGGCAGACGGGGTTGAACCGGACAATGCGGCCCTGGAGATCCAGCACAATCACTAGGGTATCTACCGTGTCGATCACTGCCGTCGAAAAATCGCGCTCCTGCTCCAGAAATGCTTCCGTGCGCTTGCGCTCCTGAATTTCGCGAGAAATGGCATGGAAGAGCGCACCAAAAATTAGCAGGTAGCCCACTGTGGTCAGGATGAAGGTTTGCTGTAGGCGACCAGCCGCCTGCTGGAGAGTAGCCGAACGGGCAATCAAGCCTTGGCGGGCCGTAGTTTCGATCTGACTGATCAGGTTGCGGATCGTGTAGGCCAAATCGATGTGGCTGACCAGCATCCGATCGATCGCGGTCTTGGCTGCTTCCGGGTTCCGCTGACGCAGGGCGATGATCTGCTCAATTTCGGCAAGCTTGCGGTCAATCAACTGGTCAATCTGCTGTAGCTGCTCGGTTGACCAGAGTGCCTGCATCTGGTTCTGAATGCTGGCCAGCTCCAGACGAGCGCAGGTGAGGGCTCTCTGGTAGGGGTCTAGCGCCTGCTCTCGGCCCGTGATCACGTAGCGGTTCTGGGCAATTTCGGCAGACTGGATGCAAAAGTCCAGCTGGTCTAGGTCGTGCAGCGCCTCGTAGTGTTGGCTCTGCCAGCGAGAGGATTGAATATAGTCGGTGAGGCTGCGGTAGGAGATCAGGCCTGTGGTGATCAGCAGGGCCGAAGCGGTTCCCAGACCCGCCGCAATCATGTTTAGGAATCGCCGCTGCTTGGGTTTAGCTGGCTTGCGCAGAATTGCCACTCGCTCCAGGTCGGTGAGGCTGCGGCGCAGCTCAATTTGGCGAACTGCCTGACGAGCCAGGGTTTTGAGGGCGTCGATCTGCTCGGCGGTCGGCTGGCGCGGCACCTGATCGATCACGCAAAGAGTCCCCAGCGGCATCCCGTCTGACAGGATCAGCGGCACACCCGCATAGAACCGGACAAACGGGGCTCCCGTCGTCAGGGGATTATCGGCAAACCGCTGGTCGGCCAGGGCATCGGGGACAATCAGCACCTCCTGTTGCAGGATGGCGTGAGCGCAGAAAGCGAGATGGCGCGGCGTTTCGGTAGCAGACAGGCCAACTCTGGCCTTAAACCACTGGCTCTCGGTGTCGATCAGGCTGACCAGGGCAATCGGCGTCTGGCAAATCTGGGCCGCCAGCTGCACAATGTCGTCAAAGGCGGGTTCGGGCTCGGTGTCGAGCAGGTTGCAGGATTGCAGCGAGACGAGGCGCTGGGTCTCGTTGGGGGGAAGCGGAGCAGAGGGCATGGCGGAGTTCTACCCGTAATCGGTGCGGGTTGGGCAGGCAAGTTGGGCAGGCAAGTTGAGTAGGCAAGTTGGGCAAAACGCTGTGCCAGATGGGATTAACCCTGGGCCGAAACCTGGGCCAAAACCTGTCATTCAGTACAAGTCATCAACCTCCGGCAAAGCCGGAGGCTTGAGCATATGGGAGCCGCTCAAAGCGGCTTACCATTCATCAGACAATCGCAGTTGGTCAATTCGTTGATCCTCTATCTCCTGTTGCTCAATGTACCGTCGTACCATCGC
>JBJTUI010000820.1:0-5799 GCA_046080625.1 Elainella sp.
ATGTGTTTATCTCCTACGGTTTGGTTCAAGCCACCGTGGGAGTTACTTTACCTGCGCTCCGGAACTCCGGGAACGCTCAAAGCTGGTCAAGTCGCACTGGTAGAACCAGTGGCTTACCTTCTGAGCTACTGACAAGTTAGGAGCTTGAAACAGGCAGCAGATAGATTTTCCGCTATTCCTGGAATATAAGCCACTAATATATTTCTCGCCATTGAGGGCTTTGGGGTAATCACAACAAACTGGGAGATCCATAACCCCGCTGCTCGTGGTGGGGTAGTTCGCTGCAAATGTACGCTTTGCATCTGATCTAACTCGTCATGTCGCTCATTGCGCACGACCACCGTGCTCTGCCAATGTGCGCCTCAGCAAGGATACCAACAGCCGTGCAAAAGTTAACCTTGAAACTCTTGGGTAGTCCCCAAATCAGTCTCGATGGTCAGCCCCTAACTCAATTTGTTAGCCGTAAAGCGCAAGCTTTGCTGATTTACATTGCTGTGACCGGTCAACCCTACGGACGAGAAGTGCTAGCTGATTTGTTCTGGCAAAATATGCCGCCCAGTCAGGCTCTCAAGAATCTGCGAACTGTCCTGCCTAACCTGCGGCAGTTGGTAGGATCTCATTTGATCATCACTCGCCAGACGGTCGAGTTTAACCAGAATTGCGCCTACTGTCTCGATGTACAGGCCATTCAGGCAATTCAAGATCACAAAACCAACAGCATTCAGTTTTTATCCGAAGCGATCTCTCAGTACAAGGGAGATTTTTTGGAAGGGTTTCACATCTCCGGTGCTCCTGATTTTGAAAGCTGGGCTTTGATGGAACGAGAGCGATTTCGAGAGCTAGCGATTGCAGGCTTGCACACCCTGGCTGAACAGTACCTGACCCAGCAAAATCATACAGCCGGATTGGCTGTGACCCGTAAACTGCTCCAGCTCGATCCTTGGCGCGAAACAGCTCACCAGCAGCAAATGATTTTCTTGGCCTACACTAAACAGCGTCGATCGGCCCTGGCTCAATACGAAGTCTGTCGGCAAATGTTGGCCAACGAATTTAACGCCGAGCCTATGGCCATCACCACCGCACTGTATGAGCGGATTCGCTCAGAAAATCTGGGTGACTCAACAGAGATAGCAAATACGCTTACGCTGACTTCTAACAACAGCAGCAAACAGAGCAGTTTGCTAACTGCACCCGATTTGCATTCTGATCTGCACTCTAAGGCACCCGTTTCAACTTCTCGGTGTGATTGGGGAGAAGCCGCTGATGTTTCTGTCTTCTATGGCCGAGAAATCGAGATGGCAACCCTACAGCAAACCATCGTGCAAGACCAGTCCCGGCTGGTGTTGGTGCTGGGGATGGGAGGAATTGGCAAGACAACCCTGGCTACCAAACTTGCCCAGACAATTAGCCACCAATTCGACGTGGTAATCTGGAGATCGCTGCGGAACGCGCCTGCGCTCGAATCGCTGCTGGCAGATCTGGTGTCGTTTCTGTCCGATCAGCAGGACAGTCGCGCCACCATTGGCCAAATGCTGCACTGGCTGAGATCGCATCGCTGTCTAGTGATTCTCGACAATATTGAAACGATCTTGCAGGAAGGCGGACCGGCAGGACAATTCCGAACTGGCTATGAGAACTACAGCGAACTCTTTAAGGCGTTGGGCGAAGTACAGCATCAGAGCTGCATCCTGCTCACCAGTCGCGAAAAGCTGGCTGAGGTGGCAGTGCTGGAAGATGCCTCCACAGTGCAGGTGTTTCCGCTCACAGGCTCCCTGACCGCCGCCCAATCACTGCTGACCGCAAGAGGACTGCTGGGTTCTCCTGCCCAAAAGCAACAGTTAGCCGAGCAGTACAGCTGTAATCCTCTGGCTCTAAAAATCGTCGCGGGTTTGATTCACGATTTGTTTGACGGTAGCATTGAGGAGTTTCTGAAGCAGGGAGTGGTGTTATTTAGTGGCGTTCGGCAGTTGTTAGAGCAGCAATTTCAGCGGCTCTCGCCTCTAGAGCAAAGCATTATGTATTGGCTAGCAATTAACCGGGAATGGACAACCGTGGAGGATCTAGCCGCAGACATCGTGCCCGCAGTTGCACGGTCCCAACTGCTAGAAGCCCTAGAATCACTAAGCTGGCGCAGCTTGATCGAGCGGCAGCAGAGTCACTATACCCAGAAGCAAATGCTAATGGAATACGTGAGAAATTGTTTTATAAAAACAATTGTTAATGAAATAATAAACAAAAAAATTGGCTTACTTGGTAGATATATATTGCTTAAAACAAACACCGATGAATATATTAGAGAAGCTCAGCGGCGATTGATTCTAAAAGAAGTGGAGGCCCAGTTACAGGTCGAATTGCGTAATTCAGAACGAGTGGAAACTCAATTGCAGAATATTCTGATGATTCTGCGCAGCAGCCCTGACCAGCCGATTTACGCTGCCGGGAATCTGCTGAACCTTTGCTGTCATCTTGGTATCACTCTCACAGGCTATGACTTTTCTAACTTGCACATTCGCCACGCTGATTTACAAAATCAGTGGCTACAGTCGGTGAATTTTCAAAATAGTCAGTTTGAACAAGCTCTGTTCACTCAAACTTTCAAGCTTCCCTTCTCTCTGGCATTCAACCCCAAGAGCACGCTTTTAGCCTATGGAGATATTGGCGGTTACATTGCGGTTCGGCGCGTCAGCGATCGCCAACTGCTCTTATCCTGGCAGGGACATATCAATACCATTTGGACACTGGTCTGGAGTCCCAACGGTCAGGCGTTTGCAACCGCTAGCCTTGATGGCCGAATTCGAGTCTGGGATCCCTTAACTGGCTCTTGTTTACAGACAATTCAGACCACTAGTCGAGTCTGGACTGTGGACTGGAGTTTAAATCATCAGCGGTTGGTCAGCACCGGAACTGAAGAAACGCTCTATGTGTGGGATGTAGCGACAGGAAGCTGTTTGCAAGCGATCGCAACGCCATGCCATCGGGCGAAAGCCGCGCTCTGGAGTGCAGATAGCAATTGGATTGTCAGCGGTGGAGAGGATGGTACGGTGAAAGTCTGGGACAGCCAAACTGGTGATTGTCTGCAAACCCTCACAGGTCATACGCAAGGGGTTTGGTGTCTGGCCTGGGCGAAACGCAGTCCTGCCTCTGATTGTGAAACCGGTCTTCCCCTGCTCGCCAGTGGGAGTGAAGACCATAGCATTCGGCTCTGGGATCTCAGTACGGGGCAATGTCTGCATACCCTACACGGGCATCATAACGGGGTATTGCGACTAGCGTGGAGTCCAGATGGTCGCACCCTAGCCAGCAGCAGCGACGATGCTACCATCCGCTTCTGGGATAGTCAAACCGGACACTGTATTCGCATCCTGCAGGGGCATCAAAATTCTGTCTGGGGAATCGACTGGAGCCAGACAAAACCACTTCTCGCCAGCGGCAGTGCTGACCACACGATACGACTATGGAATGTTCAACAGGGAAATTGCTTACAGGTATTGCAGGGCTATAGTGCCTCTATTAACTCTCTATCCTGGAGTGCAGATAGTCAGACGCTAGCAGCGGGTTCTGCTGACCACAGCATTCGCTTGTGGAATGTACAGACGGGACAATGCTGGGAAAAACTGCGGGGACAACTCAACCATCTCTGGTCAATTGCTTGGAGTCCAGACCAACAAACGATTGCTGCCTGTAGTGATAATGGCGCGATCGAACTCTGGCATCCCCGAACGGGAGAACGCCCGAAAACGCTACAGGGACATACCAACTGCATCTGGACTGTATTGTGGAGTCCAGATGGTTGCAGGCTAATCAGCGGCAGTAGCGACCAGACGATTCGCGTCTGGGATGTCAGCACGGGAGACTGTGTGCAGCAGTTCGACCGAGAGGGCTGGGTCACAGCGATCGCCCTCAGCCCAGATGGCAACAGTCTGGCGAGTGCAGAAATGGATGGCACGATTCGCTTGCTGAACCTCAATACGGGTGATTGTCTGCAAACTCTGGAGGGACACGAAAGTTGGGGCTGGTCCATCCGTTTTAGTCCGGATGGACATCAGCTTGCTAGCGGCAGTGAGGACGGCACGGTGCGGATCTGGGAAGTGCAAACCGGAAAGTGCTTGCGGGTATTGCAGATTCAGCAGCGACCGATCTTTTCGGTTGATTGGCATCCGGATGGCAGCCGTATTGCCTGCTGTGGAGTCGGCTCTGTAGTACATATCTGGGACGTTGCAACGGGGATGTGCCTAACCCAATTGGCAGGCCATGTCAGTACCGTCTGGAAAGCCATCTGGCAACCTGTCGGGAATCTCCTGGCCAGTTGTAGCGATGATGACATTCGCATCTGGGACGTGGAGACAGGCAAATGTTCGTGGGTTCTGAACAATGACCGCCCCTACGAAAGCATGAACATTGCAGGCGTGATGGGTTTAACTGAAGCACAAAAAGTGGTGTTGAAGCTAATGGGAGCGGTAGAAGCAAAAGACGATCAGCCGCAATTAAATGTAATAGGCAGTACTTGATCTGACAGTAGTGAGTTAGCGGACACTGACAAAGGGTGTCAGAGCTTAAATCGATTCACTAAGTTACCAGTTCAAACTGCATAACACCCTCTAGCAAGGCGCAGGCGTGGTTTTCGTGATCGGGCAGCTCCGCATCAGGGAACCGATCGCCTACAGCCAGATTTGCAGTCGTGGCTGGACTTCTTCCAGAAGTAAATTACTGAGGTAAATTACATATTCGGACAGGAGGGCATATCATTCCTATCAGCAGTCTAGCCAGACTGGGTAGCGCTTCGCCATAGGTGGGATGAATATGGACGGATTGCTCCAGCGGTTGCCAGCTCGCGCCCGCCTCAATCAGGGACAGAAAGACATGCACCAGTTCGGCGGCTTCATAGCCGACCAGCGTTGCGCCTAAAATTTTGTCGGTATCGGCATCGACCACCATGCGATAAAAGCCCAGCTCATGGCCCCACTCGATTGCCCTGGCAATATGCGCCATCGGTATTGTCACAGCGCGCGCGTTGATGCCTTGCGCCTGCGCCTGCGCCTGAGTTATGCCGACTCGCCCGACCTGCGGTTCGGTGTAGACTGCGTAGCCCAACATCCGATCGCTGCGCGTCCGCTGTTCGCCGCACAAAATTGCCTTGAGACGGCGGTAGTCTTCCCAAGAGACGTGGGTAAAGGCAGGCTGTTTGGCGACATCACCGATTGCATAGACTCCAGAACAGGTGGTCTGGAACTGGTCGTCAACTTTAATAAAGCCCTGCGGATCGAGTTCGATCTCAGCCCGTTCCCTAATCACCCTGATTGAGCCAATCTTTTGTTAGTCAACTGTTAACTAACAATAAGACTCCGCCCTGGTTATATAGTTCACCAGAACGGAGCCTCAAAATCTGATATACCTGCATTTTGTCTAAACCGAAACAAGCTCACCTTGAATCAGGGACCTAAAAGGTTCTGCTCTCGATGAACCCGCTGCCGCGCCTTAGTAGTAGGAGTAGGGGCGAGCGCAGGGACGGTAGTAGACGGGGTAGGCGTAGTAGGACCGGTGGAAGTAAACCGGGCGGTAGTAGCTGACCGAGCGGTAGCAGTTGAAGCAGCGACGGCCATAACCATAGGCCGAAGCGGAATCAGCAGACAGGGTAACTGCGCCAGCGGTGACACCAGCAGCGATCAGACCAGCGGTAACCACGGTCTTCATGCCGCCCAGGCTAACTTCTTTGGCTTCAGTTTCTTCAGCACCGTACAGATATGCAAGGGTTTCCATAGCTTTTCCTCAAAAGAAGGTAAACTGACCTGACGATTGTTC
>JBJTUI010000821.1:0-4399 GCA_046080625.1 Elainella sp.
CTACAAAATAAATCTGATCGTCCGAGCCAGGACCAATAATTTCCAGTAGCTTGATCAAGCCATCGTAATGACCGTGCACATCACCAATGAAAATGCGACGACCGCTAGACACGCAACTTCAATCCTTTTGCTAAGACGAACCAATTGCCAAGATATAGCCATAGTCTTTCTGGTTAGGACGGGGTGCAGGGGTGGAACCCCTAGCTGGGGGCGCAGCCCCCATACCCCCTTCTGTCCTAAGCTAAGTACGTAGCGCTATGAACAGACGATCAATTGAGATCAAGACAATACCTAGGGAGAAACAAAGCCGGTAGCAGGCTTTCGTCAAGGTCGTTTGTCACCCCCATGATTCCCTTAAATGCACCCAGAAAACCAGCAGCCACCCAGACCAAGCCCTCAGGGCTGGTCCTTGTCAGATCTATTACAGCCTAACAAAAGCGAACTATCCAGTCCTAACTGCTGGCAATTTGGTATCAACATTTAATCAACATTTAACAGAATGGCTAACAGGCGGGGTAGAAGCTTTCCCATTGTGGTCAACTTATTCAAGAAAGTCGAGCCCAGACTACTGACTCAGTGCCCGCAAAAATTGCTGCATGGAGGAGAGGAAACCTTTACGGCGCGGTGCCGTGCTGGCAGCATCGGCGGGAGTGAGAATCTCCTCCAAAACTTCGCTATTGGGCTTTTGGGGCAGTTCGGCTCGCAGCTCGTAGTCCTCGGATTCCGTTTCGGCCCAGACCTGCCAACCGGCTGGATAGGCGCGCAAAATTGCCGCTTTTTCCAGGGGCTGGAGGTAGTAACAGGACTCGAAGGTATTCAAAAATCGCTCGCGCAGCTGGCGGCCTGCCAAACCAATTCCGATGATCACAATATCTTCCATGCGCGGGTTGAGCAGCACCACCGGACGATCTAGCGCCACCTGACAAAGTTGTTCAACTTCCTGAACTTCCATCGCCGAGGGCTCGACAAACAGAATTAGCTGATCGTCTGGCTCAATTTCGGCCTTCAAATCGCGAATCCCGCGAATCTTGTAGAGCTGGTCGCCCCAGTCGCGACGGGCTAAGGCTGCTGCACCCGCATCGGGAAAATAGACCCGCAGCTGCGCCCCCAGATCGCTAAAGACCGGAATAAACTGCTGGGCCACCGGCATAATTTTCAGTTCCGGAAACTGGAGTTCGACCTGAAGCCGGGTGTAGCCATCGGCAAGGGCCGCTTGAGTAGCCAGCTTGGCTTGTTCAATTGCTTCTTCAAGCGTTGTGGGAAGTGCCATGTTTGCGTCGAAACCGGAAGTAGAGGACAGATTGGAACAACCGGGAGTTGCTAAATCACAGAAGAGTTGTAGATGGACAGACTAGACCGTCGTCGGATCAACGTAGCCTTGCAGGCTTTCGGGCTGAAGCTGGCGCAGAATTCGGGTGGCTTTGTTGGTGATATTGGGATTACCGCTAACCACCACCAGATATTTCCCTTCCTTGAGGCGATTGCGGTAGGGCAGCGCGTCCCCACTGCCCAAGCTCAGACCGACACCGCCACCTACAAAAAAGCTGCCCATGGCACCCCCCATAGCCCCCAGGAGCCCGCCCAAGACATGGTTTCCCAAGGGGCCAATCGACGAGACGATCTCGTATTGGGTCGAGACATTGAACAACCAGCCGCCCAGAAAACCGAAAGGTACCAGCCAGATCGCCATGCGAATTGCCTGTTTGCGGGCAGGCGTTTTGGGATCGATGAAACCGAACTCGTCGGCGGTTTTATAGCCATTGCCAAGGATGCTGATCTGGGAAGTTGGCACATCCTCTTTTTCGAGTTCAACGTAGGCGGCTTCGGCCTGGATTCGATCGGCGACCACAGCAATCACATAGTTCATAGGCGTCGGTTTGCTCTACTAGACCCTCCTTCCACCATACCAGCTTGTGATTAGTTGACATCCTCTACCGTCCTGCGAGCAACGGCCTGCGGGGGAGTAGCGCCTTCGCGATCCCGAAGTTGGAGTGCTCCTAGAGATGCTAAAAGACCACGAAGATTACAGCTTCCTGTTCGCTCACTGCCGCTGACTCACTGTTGCTGACTCACTGTCGCTTGCTTGCTGTTATGAAACTGTCGGGTGGAGCTTGTATGCCAACCTTTAAGATCAAATTTCCGACTCGCCTGAGCCTGCCAAGTCAGGTCAAACAGCTGGAACAACAGCCTCTTGACTGGAGCTAATTTTAAACGGTGCCTGGTATTCACGAAGCCTTCAGCCCAGACATACCTCAATATCTACACAATGTTTTTCCAGGGTTATGCATTCTACTGGGGTTCGATTATGAACTGATTCAAATAGATTTCTTGCTTCTGATTTGAAAGCACTGCCTCCAGAGTCATGATCAAAGTCAGAATCCTGGTCAAAGCCATTGACACTTCATCACAAGTCTCTGTCAGGCTGATGCAATATTTTGTTGAACAGGTTGCCTGTTTACAGCCTTTTTCCAGGCAGGTGGGTTTCGTCTTTGTAGGCCCAGCTTCTAGCTGCCAGCACCGATCGTTTTGTCAGTTAATTTTGTCAGTCAAGAACTATCTCTACGTGGGAGTGCCCACTTCCCTACATCTTACCTGAGCGAAAGACGCGGTAAATTGAGGCGATTGTTCGATTGAAAGCCGGTGATGAGATTTGAACTCACGACCGCTCGATTACGAATCGAGTGCTCTACCACTGAGCTACACCGGCAAATGCTTTACCAGTATAGCAGCCTCAAGCAATGGGCATCCAGTGCAAATCACCAAATTCGCAGTTGGGCTAGACCCGCATAATTTGCACAGGCTCACCTGAACGGATCGCGGTTTGACCTGCGGGTAAAACGGCCAGCGCGTTGGTCTGGGCTAGATTGATCAAATTGCCTGAACTCTGGGAGCCGCTCGCCAAATTGAATCGGTAGAGGCCATTAACCAGCTCAGCTTGCCCCCAGACATAGGTTTCACGCTGGCTGTCGCCTCGCAGCGCCTGAACCGTTTCTGCCTGAATAAAGGCAGGTTGCCAGCCGGTTTTCAGGCCCGACAGCTTATATAAAGCAGGCTGCACAAACCGCCAGAACGTCACCAGAGCTGAAGCCGGATTGCCGGGTAGCCCGAAGTAGAGCGGCGAGCGCCCCCTGTTACCAGGCGGAAAGGTGGCAACGGTCAGGGGTTTGCCAGGTTTGACGGCCACGGCAGAAATCTGGAGCGTTGCCCCTAGCTCGGTGAGAATCTGGTCGATGTAGTCGTAATCACCAACTGAGACGCCGCCAGAAGACAGAATCAGGTCGGCAGTCAGGGTTTGAGCGATTGCCTGTCTGAGTTGCGCTGGTTGGTCAGGCACCGAGCCCAACAGCAGGGGTTCACCGCCCGCCTGACTCACCAGGGCCGCCAGCGCATATTGATTAGAATCGACAATTTGGCCGGGCTGGAGCGGTTGATCGGGGGCAACCAGCTCATCGCCAGTAGACAAAATAGCCACCCGCGGGCGGCGGTAAACCGGCACCTCAACGCATTGAATCGTGGCTAATACGGCCAGGTCTGGGGCAGTCAGCCGAATTCCGGCAGGCAGCAGGGGCGTGCCCGACCGGTAATATTCACCCCGACGCCGCACAAACGCTCCCGGCTGGGGTTCCGCCAGTACGGTGACTTGATCGGCCTGACGCTGGGTGTTCTCCTGGATCACGATTGTGTCAGCTCCGGCAGGCAGCATTGAGCCAGTCAAGATCCGAGCCGCTTGACCAGACTGCACGGAGTTTTGCGGAACTGTACCGGCAGGGATTTCTTCGATGACGCTCAGCGTTACCGGTGTCCTGTCGGCATTCGTTACATCGGCATGGCGAACTGCATAGCCATCCATAGCGGAGTTGTCCCAGTAGGGCAGATCCTGCTGGCCGGTTACTGCTGTCGCCAGAATTCGACCTGCCGCCGCCAGCAAGGGCAGCATTTCCCGGTCCTGCTCGGCAGTGGGGGGCTGAACCAAATCGAGAATTAGAGCTTCGGCTTGGGCAACAGACAGCATGGCAAGGGGTTGGAGCGGTGTAGAAATGGGTCGTAGAAATAGCCTCAAAAAGGCTGAAAGATGCATGCATCTCCGCTGTAGGGCTTTGCCGTAGGACGGAGACAGGTACTAGATCGGGCAGCTAGAGGCAGCTAGATCTGGGCAATTGCAGCCAGCATGGATATCCTAATAGATTCTGGTCTCGGCGTTCACGGATGGGTTGGGCCAGGTTGGGGTTAACCAGATCGAGGTTTGCGAGTTTTGACCAAAGTTTGCGGAACCTGGAAGTCCTGTGAAATAATAAGAGATTGTGTCTAAGTGTCGCTAAGCGAGTTAAAGCAATATGGCTAAGAAGGGCAACCGCATTACAATTACGCTGGAATGCACCGAATGTCGAACCAATCCCGA
>JBJTUI010000822.1:0-2989 GCA_046080625.1 Elainella sp.
GCGACGAACAATTTGTTGCAATTGCTCTCGTTCGATTGCGCTCAGTTGTAGCGGTGTTGGAGCCAGTCGGGGCATCGGTTTATCCTCGCTATTCAACCCTGCCTTTATGGTAGCTCTACTTCCGCCTGGGTCTACTAGGGCGTTTAAAATCTGTGTAGCTTTTCCATAGCTCCTCTAGCGTTGGTTTTGGGGTAACAACTGGGGTAATCGGGGCAACAGCGTCCAGGGCAGATTGAGGCTTGTACTTGGCAAGTGTTGAATCAAAGTTTCCAGAGAGAATATCTAGTTCAATCTGTCTAGCCTTCATCTCAGCGAGCTTTCGGTTAGCTGGGGTATCAGCAAAACCTGTTGAGAGGTATTGCCGCTTGCCTACAAAGTTAAAGACGAGCTGCAACCGGTTGTTGGAGGACTTGATTTGAACAGAACCCTTAGAGGCTTTGCGGTTGAGGGCAAGATCGCGCATCTAGAGACTCCCCCTTAGAGTAGTTCATATGCTCTAAAAACTTACCCCAATTTTACCCCAATAAATGGTCTAAACTACCCCAAACGTCCCTATTTTTAGAACAGGTGAACTACATATCAATCTGACTGAAAAGCGCTGCGGGTGCCTCAAAAGTCTTGAAACACCCGCATTGCAGCTATTTATCTTGTACGAGCATGGAGGGATTCGAACCCCCGACCCTCAGAACCGGAATCTGATGCTCTATCCACTGAGCTACATGCCCTTGCCAGCCAAGCTGCCCTTATCAACCGCTTGACACTGCCGCTAGTATAGCACTTCTATTTCTCAGGTGTCCCGCTTTGACGCAGATTGCTGCTGGAACCCAGCCAAAACGATAGACTGGGAGGCGTTAAGTTGTTTGAATTGATCCCGTGCTATGACCTCCTATCCCTACAAGCTGCTGTTTGTCTGCCTGGGCAACATTTGCCGTTCGCCCTCTGCGGAAGGCATCATGAACCATTTGATTCAGCAGCGCGGCCTCACCGGTCAGATTATCTGCGACTCGGCAGGTACATCCAGCTACCACATTGGCAGTCCGCCCGACCGGCGCATGACCGTTGCTGCCAGCAGGCAGGGGGTCCGACTGGCGGGGCAGGCCAGGCAGTTTGAGCTATCCGACTTTGAGGCGTTTGATTTGATCCTGGCGATGGACCAGGAAAACTACCGCAACATTTTGGCTCTTGACCATTCGGGTCGCTACAAACACAAGGTCAAGCTGATGTGTGAGTTCTGCCGCAGCCACCGCGACCGGGAAGTCCCCGACCCCTACTACGGCGGCGAATCGGGCTTTGATTACGTCATTGACCTGCTGCTGGATGCCTGCACGGGGCTGCTGGATGAGATTATGGCCCAGCGGGTGTAGGGGATGGGGAGGTGAGGGGATGGGGAGGTGAGGGGATGGGGAGGTGAGGGGTAGCAACGCTGTCTCTCTCCTGACTCCGATGCCCCGCCCTGTTCTATTCCAGGCGCAGCACCAGCCCTTTCAAATACAGTCCTTCGGGGTGGTAGATGCTGACCGGGTGATCGGCGGGTTGGGTGAGGTGGTGCAGAATTTTGGCAGGGCGGCCCATTTCGATGGCGGCAGCCATGACGGCTCCGTTGAAATATTCTGGAATGACAACCTGGGAGCAGGAGAAGGTGAACAGCAAGCCGCCGGGCCGCAGTTTGCGGATCGCCATCTGGTTGAGTCGCTTATAGGCCATGACGGCCTGGTGACGGGCTGATAGGCTTTTGGCAAAGGCGGGGGGGTCGAGGACGATCGCGTCATAGTCGGCGTCGCAGTCTTTCAAGAAGTTGAAGACATCGGCCTCAATTGTCTGATGAGTTGCGCCGCTGGGGGCGTTCAGGGCAACGTTGTCCTTGGTCCAGCCTACGGCTTTGGCCGAGCTATCCACCGAATCGACTGCTCTAGCCCCAGCCTGGAGGGCGTAGACCGAGAACCCACCTGAATAGCAGAAAGTGTTGAGAATTTTTTGCCCCTGGGCATAGCCAGCCAGCAGAGCCCGGTGGTCGCGCTGGTCGAGAAAAAAGCCGGTCTTCTGGCCGGTTTGCCAATCCACCAGAAAGCGATGGCCGTTTTCCAGGATTTCGCCTGACCCCGCTTCGCCCAGCAGATGCTCGTCGGCCTCAGCCGATTGCCGAAACAGCAGTGAGGCGCTTTTGTCATAAACGGCTCGCAGTTCTGGCCCATAGATCTCCTGCAAAATCTTGACCAGGCTGTGCCGCTGTTGATACATCCCGACCGAGTGGGCCTGCATCACCGCCACGCCGTTGTACCAGTCGATAATCAACCCTGGAAAGCCGTCGGCTTCAGCGTTGACCAGCCGGTAGGCATTCGTCTTGGGATGGTTGACCAGACCGAGCTGCTGACGCAGTTCGTAGGCTGCCCGCAGTTTGTCGCGCCAGAGTTGGTCGAGGTCGGCTACGGGCGCGAATGAGAAGATTTTTACGGCCAGACTGCCCCTGCCGTAGTGTCCCAGAGCCAGAAACTCGCCTCGGTCGCTGTAGACTTCAACGATAGTGCCTTCGGGCAGGTCGTCTGCACCCGATTGAATTGCGCCTGAAAAGATCCAGGGATGGAACCGACGCAGGGCGTCAGTCTTGTTTTTGCGCAGGGTCAAGCGGGGAAATGAAGACATGGGTCAGGGCCAGCAGGAGCTTTTCTAGTCTAGCGGTTTATTGCGGCTCTTCAGATCCTAAAAATAGCGCTGTATACGAACTTCGAAATTCTAAAACATTTAATTACCTCCATTTACCAAAAGCCTTACAGCGATTTTCATTTCAGTTAGCTAAAGGAGGGGGTGTGGGGACGGTGCCAGTAGGGGCGTAGCCCCTGCACCCCGCTACCGGCAGGGCTGATTCATTGTAGGCAAGGGAAAACTTGCTCCCATTGATTCGCCAGCGCTCGTTTGGCAGATGCCATCGAAGTGAAGCCTAACTTACGCGCCACATTGATAAATATATTCCGCACTACTGACCAGTTCGCCG
>JBJTUI010000823.1:0-5802 GCA_046080625.1 Elainella sp.
ATGTGTTTATCTCCTACGGTTTGGTTCAAGCCACCGTGGGAGTTACTTTACCTGCGCTCCGGAACTCCGGGAACGCTCAAAGCTGGTCAAGTCGCACTGGTAGAACCAGTGGCTTACCTTCTGAGCTACTGACAAGTTACAGCAGCGTGGCGAAACCAATCGCGGTTCCAGAATCCGCTAAAAATCTATCTGAGGTAGAGTCCCGGTTTGGGCTGCGTCGGGCTGAGGACGAGCAGTTTTTTGACGAGTGGCAGCAGGATTTGCCCGCTTTGAGTCAGGCAGAACAGACCAAACTACAAACCCTGCGGCAGCGATTGCTCTCTGATCGGGCCGAGGGCGATTTGCTAGAGGGCGCAGTCATGCTGCTGGTGGCTTCATCGCTGCTGGAGTTGACTGGCTTTTTATGATCCGCCGTTTCGGATGCAGGCTGGGGCAAAGTATCCAGCCTGGTGAACCCCTTCATGCAAACAGCCTGATATTTAACGCCCATGACCGATAGCCTACTGACCCAACTGCAACAGTACAGCCCCTGGGACGCCACCGAAGCGGCCCATCAGATCGCCATACTGCACCTGCTACAAACTGGCCCGGTCGCGTTTGATCGCCAGTCTGATCAACCCGGCCATATTACCGGCAGCGCCTGGATTCTGGCCGAAGATACGGGAAAGGTTGCCCTGATCTACCACCGTCGCTTGGAGCGCTGGCTACAGCCCGGAGGTCATACCGAGCCGGGAGAGGTGGACGGAATCAGCACGGCCCTGCGGGAAGTCCGGGAAGAGCTGGATCTGGTGATTGAGCCAGCCAGAGCCCGGTTGTTTGATCTGGATGTGCATCGCATTCCTGAAACGCCAACTCAAGCCAGCCACCTGCATTTCGATCTGCGCTATCTCTGTTTGACCCAGCAGCAGCCCCTCGTCTCCGCTTCGGACGCGGCTCAGGCTCGATGGTTTACGGTGGCAGAGTTAGAGGCAATGCAGCTAGAAGCGAGTATGCAGCGCATGATGGTGAAGGGTTTGGATAGATTTCTTTAGATAATTCTGGAGGTGATCTGGGGCGGTTGGGTTTGAGGCGGGGGCGAGTCTGCCAAAAGATTATTTACTCCTGCGGCGAGAATCAACGAGAGAATACCAATGATCACGTCTAGGACGGGTTTAGGCAGTTGATTTTCAGATTCCTTTTGCCTAGAGCTTTTCACAAATTGTTCCCTGCAATAGACACAAAAGCTTTTATCTGAGCGGTCGGGGTGATCAACAATGTGGCAACACGGATTCTCAGAGGCATCGCGAGGACAGTAGGACATGGATCAACTCCTTGCTGAGCAGTTAACTATCATTATATACAAATTTGATAATTGCAAAGAGGTAAATATTGGATGAAAGCAGCTTTCTTTTGATCGGTATATTTTGTTTGAAGAATTTGCCAAGTTTGAATCCCTGCTGAAGTCTGGGAAATGGAGCAATCTGTACGAGGTGGGATAGAGAGCCTTTAAACGAAGAAGCAGGTAGCCTCAGCCACCTGCGAATAGACGATTAAATTAAATGACGATTAAATCTTGAGAGACGATTAACAGTTGGTTAATAGCAGATCAGCATGCTGCTGCGGGCTTCCAGTGGCTAAGACTCTCGCGAAACTCCTCTGTCTTGGCAAGCACCCGCGAACCGAGCCGAGTAATCCGGAAATATTTTCGACGCGCCCCGCCCTTATCATCGCTGGGGCGATCTTCCATGCGAGACTTAATTAACCCCTTCTCTTCCATCCGGCTCAGCGTTGGGTAGAGCGAGCCCACGCTGAGTTTGCGCTTGCCGTCGCTGGCATCCTCGAATGCCTGGATAATTTCCAGCCCGTATCGTTCTTCTCCGAGCAGTAAGATTAATAATTCCTCCTCCAATTTCGAGATCGTCATCTCCGAGAACGACATCTCATCTTTGTCAGGAGTAGAGCCTCGGCTCGTTGAATCTCCTGGGCTAACGGGAGGAGTTAGCTCTCTCAACATGAATTCCTCCTTCAGATAATTTTTCATTGCGCCATGGGATAGAACAGGTCTACCCGCTGCCAGTCAGACCAACTTCATCATTTGATATCGCCTAGGACAGCAAATGATGAAGCCGCAAGCTTTAATTATAACTCATACTTTTTTGATACTTGCAGATAATATTTCATTTGTGCAGAAAATTCAATCCTTGCCTTGAAATGCTGTCAAGACGCTAGCTGCTCCATCAACATTTTCTCGAAATTTGCTCCGGGAAAGGCTCTGCTTCTCGATAATTGTGGTAATTTAAACTCACGGCCTGGCTGTAGCTGGCTGGTAGCTATACCGCTTGGAAACCTGATCGTTGCCTAACCGTTGCTATGATTTTTCGCTGAGGCCGTTGGGATATTGTCGCTGAGTCAGCTTTGCGTAAAAACAGGAGCGCGTAAAATCGGATCGTGAAATCTGGTCGGAACTTTGGCGAGGTGAAGTATGAACTCATCTGGGCTAAGTAAATGAATGGAAAAGCGTTCTAAGCGCTGGCTGCTCAATACTCGGGATGTGGCTAGCCCGCTCTATTGTGAATATATAGAGGGAATGTTGGCCGACATCATCGAGGTTCGGCAGCGATTGCAGCAAAATGGGTGTTCTGAGTTCGAAATTCGGTTGCGATTACTACCCCATGGGGTTGGGTTCTGTATCGGGGTCGTTGGATTAACCTGGTCAAGACTGAGGCGCGCTATCAGCATTTCTTGCTATGCGGTGGAGCAGTTGCTCCGGCTGAATCGCTCAACCAATACGCTGCTTGATGCGTCGGGGCTAATGCTCCTAACCTTTCGAGGGCTTCATCAAGTCACTGGTTGTTCGGGGCACTATGCCTCGCGAGCCACAGTTTGGCTCAGCCCAGCCGCAACCGTGACCTGGTGGGACAATAGCGCTGAGCAGCTGTTTGGGTTTACGTCAGCCGAAATCGTTGGTCAAACCTCAATTGGCACATTCATTCCACCAATTGAGAGCGGCGGTCGGAGCTTAGCAGATCTGCTGCGAGATATTTGTACATCCCCTCGCAGCTACAGCCTCAACTTCAACGAAAACCAATCGAAGAGTGGAGAGCGGTTCTGGATGCTCTGGATCAACATTCCCCAACATGATGCCACGGGGGATTTCACTGGGGTCTTTTGCTTTGGCATTCGCACAGAAGAAACAGAATTGTTCAAGCCACTGGTGCAGCTTTGGCAATCGAAGTTTTGAGATCCTAGCGGGGCTGCTCTGATTCGGGCTGTAGGCTGTTGGCCAACTCGATCAGTTTGGCGGCATCCAGGTAGACGCGCTCGGTGGGGTAGTTCTGCAACACTTCCAGAATCGTAATTTGGCGGTCATCCGCAGCCTTAATCAGGCTCTGCTTCAGGGCGGTCTGGTTCTCGCTGGCGGAAGGCTCGCGATACTGCTGCGGGTCGGCAGACTTCAGCACCTGAATGTCGGGGCGGTTGGGGGGTAGGTGAATCACCTCGCTCAGTTCGGCCAGCAGCTGGTTGCCGGAGTTGGAAGCGAGCAGGTCTTCGATAAATTTGCTGTTAGCGCTCAGCTCCAGCTTCAGCAGATCGCGCAGCATAGTCGGTTCTAGCCCTGCCAGGTTCAGATAGAACTGCAAGCTGTCCGAGACTTCTCCGGTTTGAGCCAGGGTTTCCAGGTCGGAGATTGCGAGGGTGGCGTTCAGGGGGCCATAGCTAATCACTAGGATGTCAGCCGCATTAGCCGTTTGACTGAAGCCGACGATCAGGCTAAGGCTCAGCCCCAATCCGCTCAAAATCTGCCATTGTCGCGTTCGAAATAATTTCATCTAACATCAATCCATAGCTTTAGTATAAATAGCCATCAAAATCAACGTTGAAATCTAGTAGCTGTATGCTATGGTAACCCGCTATCTGTTCTACTGCGTTGTCATCTGGTTCAGGTCGAACTACTGTGATAGTACAATTTTCACAGCGATTTTCATTTCAGTTAGCTAAAGGAAGGGGTGTGGGGGAGTAGCACCCACACCCCACAGTTCATCCGTGGTTGATTGAGCTGAAAACTGCTGTAAATACAATCGTTCCTAAATTCAATTATTCTGAACATCTGTTTTTTTCCACGCCATTGCTCTGTCGAACAGCTCACTGGAGAAGATATTAGCCCGAAGCCCCGCCAGAAAAAGTAAAAGACGCTTAACAATTTACCCGCGCTGCTGATTTATCTGTCCTCATATTTAAGCGACCCATCATCCGGTTGGCTTCACCCGATGATTGGAACTTTATATCATGCTGTCGGGGTTTCCAACAGGAGGGTTTTGATACAAAATGAACATCGTAGACTGAAGCAGGGAAAGTCAACTCTACCGAGCTTCTAAGGCTGGATTTGCCTCCCCGTTCCAGAGCGAAAGTTTCAGAGGCTATAATCGCAGGGCCATTGATCCTGCTCTGGTGTCCTCTCCGATTGTATTGTCTGACTGCTTGGGCAGTTGAGGCAATTTCTCAGACTCTCCTATGAAACCGTTTTCAAAAGACAAAATTAAGGCTGATTTAGCGCTGCTCGAACTGGGAGACGAGCAGGAGGATCTGCCAGCGGCACAGGCTCCCGAATTGGTGGGCAGACGAGTTCGGAGGCTCTGCTTCCGGGCTGGAATGGCGTTTGGCGGGCTGCTGCTGCTGGGCGGCGTCTCGGGAGGCAGTTGGAGCCTAGCCCAGGTTGAAGCTGAGCTTGCGCCCAAAATTACGGAAGAAATTAGCCGGGTGATCCAGCGCCCGATTCAGCTGGGTGCCGTGGAGCGCGTCTCCTGGAACGGGATTCGCCTGGGTCGGTCGGTGATCCCGGCTACGGCCACAGATGCGGATCAGATTACCGTCGAAGCGATTCAGGTCAACTTCAACCCTATTCAGGCACTGCAACGCCAAAAGCTCGGCCTCACCCTCACCCTGATTCGCCCCACGGCCTATTTTGACCAGGACAAGACCGGCAAGTGGCTGAACCTAGATCTGGTGTTTGACGAAGATGCCCGCATCGAAATCGAGCGGGTGCGGCTGCAAGAGGCCACCCTGACCTTGAAACCCCAGCGCCTGAATCTCGACAAAGGCCCAGAAAAACCGCTGAAGCATCCCTGGATCACTTCAGACATCCCGACCCAGCTGACGTTGCAGCGGGTCAACGGTGAATTTAGTCTACTCAACCAGGGAGAGCGGCTGCTGTTCCAGCTGGCAGCCTCACCGGAGGGGCAGGGCTGGGTGCGGCTGCAGGGCGATGCCGATCTCAAGACCAACCAGGCGCAGCTAGCGCTCCAAACTCGGGCGCTCCAGCTCCATCCCCTCTCGCCGTTGATTCCAACCGATCTGAAGGTAGATCGGGGCGTCTTGAATGCGGACGTTAAGCTGCAAGTGCGGCCCCAGGGGCCACCCCAGGTGACGGGCAAAGCCTCCCTGCGCGGTCTGGATCTGCGGGCCAAGGGCGAACCCAACCCCCTCACGGGCATCAACGGCAGCTTTCGCTTCACCGGGCAGGCGGCCCAGCTCCGCCAGGGCCAGATTCGGTTTGGCCAGATTCCGTTTCAGCTCGATGGCCAGATCGATTTTGAGCGGGGGCTGGATTTAAAGGCGCGGATCGAGTCGGTCGAGGCTGTGCCCTTCATGCAAACCCTGAAGCTGGAACTGCCGGTGCCGGTGGAGGGGGCGCTCAAGTCCGACGATCTGCGGCTGACGGGGCCGTTTGAAAATCCGGTGCTGTCGGGCTCGGCCCAGATGGCCAAACCGATTCAGTTTGATCGGCTCAAGATTGCTGACCTGAAGGGCTCATTTAGTTTGGCG
>JBJTUI010000824.1:0-3892 GCA_046080625.1 Elainella sp.
GTCTTTGTAGTCGCGCAGAATCCCCACCGTGTCGGTCATCAAAATCATTTTTTCAGCCCCCAGAGCTGCCGCCAGCTCGCCCGCCACGGTGTCGGCGTTGATGTTGTAGGCCTGTCCGGTTTCGTCTGCCGCCACGCTGGAGATCACCGGAATGTAGCCGTCCTTGACCAGCGACTCGATCAGCTTGACGTTGGTTGACGTGACTTCGCCGACAAAGCCGATGCCCTCATCGCCCTGCTGCCGCGCCTTAATTAGATTGCCATCCTTGCCGCAGAGCCCGACCGCCAGCCCGCCCGCCTGGTTAATCAGCGAGACAATTTCCTTATTTACCCGGCCCACCAGCACCATTTCCACCACGTCCATCGTGGCCGCATCGGTGACGCGCAGCCCTTTTTTGAACTGGGGCTCAATCCCCAGCTTGTCGAGCCAAGAGTTGATCTCGGGACCACCGCCATGCACCACCACCGGGCGCAGCCCCACGCAAGCCAGAAACACAATATCGCGGATCACCGTCTCCTTGAGGCTGCCGTCCTTCATGGCCGCCCCGCCATACTTAACGACAATCGTGCGCCCCGCAAACTGCTGGATGTAGGGCAAGGCTTCGCTGAGCACCCGAACCCGAGTCGCTTCGGCTTTCCGGATATATTCGCTGTCAGTAGTCATAACAGGGGAGATAGGGGAGGTGGGGAGGATGGGAGAGGTGGGGAGGATGGGAGGGGTGGCTTTTGGCTTGTTGAGTTCTTCAGCAGCCTAAAGCAGTCTAGCAGGTGTTGGGGCAGGGTTTCGGTGCAAAAATTACAGACCCAGGCTCTAATGGACTCGCGGCACTGGGGCAGAGCCGACAACACCACCAGGAAGCATTCTAGCCCCCATCCCCCCACCTCCCCCATCCTCCCCATCCCCTCATCCCCTCATCCCCCCATCCCCTCATCCCCCCACCTCCCCATCCCCACGCCCCTTCAACACCGTCGGAATCGCCGCCAGCACCCGCTGGGCCACGCGGTCGGCGGTTTCTCCCTGGCTGACGCCGATTTCCAGGTCGGCCTGGGCATAGAGGGAGCGGCGTTCCTGCATCAGCAGCTGGAGTTTGGCCAGCGGGTCGGCGGTTTGCAGCAGGGGGCGGGTGGTGTCTTTTTTGAGGCGGCTGTAGATCAGTTCAACCGGCACATTCAGCCAGATAATCAGCCCGTGGCGCAGGTAGCTCCAGTTTTGGGTTAGCGAGACAATGCCGCCGCCGGTCGCGATCACCAGCCGGGTGTAGGCCGACAGCTCGGCCAGGACCTGGGTTTCGAGCTGGCGAAACTCGGGCTCACCTTGGCTGGCAAAAATCTGGCTGACCGACTGGCCGCTGACCTGCTCAATCACGGTATCGGTGTCAAGAAACTGATAGCCCAGCGACCGGGCCACAAGCTGGCCTACGGTAGATTTGCCTGTGCCCATCATGCCGACAAAGTAGAGGTTGATTCCCCGGAGCTGCTGGCTGACGGTCCCTGCGTCCAACTTGTTCATGGTGTGCGAGATGGGTTGCGAATAGGTTGCAAACTGATTCGGTGGAATGACTTCGAGTTGATTCAGAGTTTAGGCGTCGGGCAGCGGCTGATCTGGGGCTGGGGAAGCTGGGGAGGCTGGGTCGGGCGGCAGCAGACGGCGTACCTGAATGCGCTCTAGACGCGGACCATCGGCTGACTCTACCCGGATCTCGCAGTTCTCGTAGCTCAGCTGTTCGCCAGCAGCCGGAATCTTCTGGAGCTGGTAGATCACAAAGCCGCCTAGGGTCTGGTATTCCTCGGACAGGGGTAGCTCCAGCTCTAGCAGTTCGTTCACCTCTTCCAGGTCGGTCTGGGCCTGAATCAAATAGGTCTGCTCGTCCAGGGCGCGGATGCTGGGTTCATCGGGGCTTTCGGGTTCGTGGGTATCGCCAATGATCTCGGCCACTACGTCCTGAATGGTGACAAGACCCGCCGTGCCGCCAAACTCATCGATCACCATCACCAGCGGCTGACCGGAGCGCTGCATCAGGGCGAGAAGCTCGTTCAGGGGCATGTCTTCCGGGACAAACTGGGCCGGACGCACCCAGGCCTGGATGGGTTGATCGAGCTGTAGGGTGCCTGCCGTCAGCGGTTCGGCCAGATCCTTGAAGGCAATCAGCCCGACAATATCATCCAGCGATTCTCGCGTCACCGGATAGCGCGAGTAGCCCGAAGCCGCCACCTCCTGCAATAGCTCCTGCACCGTGGCCTGCTGGGCGACTGCGACCAGACTGGTGCGCTGCACCATCACCTCACTGGCTGTCACTTCGCCAAAGGCAAACACATTGCTCAACAGCTCCCGCTCCTCCGCCTCCAGGCCAGGGGATTCGGTCGTGGTGGTAATAATCAGCTGTAGTTCTTCTGGGGTGACGCGGTGGTACCAGCCCTGACCCGCATACTCGACCCCGACCAACCGCAGCAGCCAGCGGGTTGACTGGTTCAATACCCAGATAAACGGGTGAAACAGGCGGGCAATTGCCACGCTGGGCGGCCCCAAAAACCGGGCCAGCTGTTCCGGGTAGAGCAGCGCCACCGACTTGGGGCAAAGCTCACCTAACACAATTTGCAGGTAGGCAATCAGCCCGAAGGCGGCTGGAATCGCCAGCGAATGGGCCATCACCTGCCGCGTCTGGATGGGCAGCGGCAGCTTCAGAAACCAAACTGACAGCAGCACCGCCATCGTGCTTTCGCCGATCCAGCCCAGGGCCAAACTGGACAGGGTGATGCCAAACTGGGTGGTGGAGAGCAGCCGATCCAGCCCGCGCTGTAGGTCTTGCACGGTCCTGGCCTGGACATCGCCCACCGACACCAGCTGGTTGATCCGGGAGCGCCGCACCGAGACAATCGAAAACTCGGCGGTGACAAAAAAGGCGTTAATTGCGATCAGCACCAGCACCGACAGAATCCGCAAAACCACATCCGAGGTAGTTAAAGCAACCGGAGTTGCAGGCAGCACCGCAGCAACACTGAAATACCAGGGCATCATTTCAACTGGGCTCACCTGCGCTACCGCACCAACGACTGACCCTGAGCCAACTCACCACAAGTCTTACCGGTTGACTGGACATAGCTCACTGGGAATTCGCAGGAGGATTGGCAGCACCACCGTCCATGCGGGCTTTGACACTGTTGAGGATATCGGCTTCCTTGAGGAACGTCAGTCCTTCCCGGCGAATCGGCTTGCCCTGGGCGTCGGCCAGATTGTTGATGGGCCGCGCATCCGGTTGGGTAATACTCTTGAGGGCACCGCGCCCCAGCCTGTAACCATAGACGGCGCTGGTCAACCCAGCCCCAAACATCAGGGTCAGCAAAATTAGGGTGAGCAGGACGGTTGGATTTACTCTCATAGCTGCATTTCTGGACTGCCACAGGATAGAATGAGTGCCTAAGTATAGCTTTTCTGACCAGGGTTGGCCGAGCGGTTTAGGCAGCGAACTCATAATTCGCCTCAGGCAGGTTCGACCCCTGCACCCTGGACTTCTAAGGCGACTGGAGTTGGGTAATCTCAACCCAGACTTGCGAACTCAGACTCGCGCTTGAACTCGCGACATCTGCCCTACCCCAGTTCGGTTTCGACCAGCAGGCGAGTTATCGCCTTCCAGTTTACGGCACTCGGGAATCTCCTGGGCGGCAGAAATTCTGAATTCCGCCGTTTTCGGGGTAGACTTTCTGACACTGTGCCTCCCTAGATTTGGAGCGGCTGGTCGGCCAACTGCCGATCTGGAGTCATCAACCTCCGGCAAAGCCGGAGGCTTGAGCATATGGGAGCCGCTCAAAGCGGCTTACCATTCATCAGACAATCGCAGTTGGTCAATTCGTTGATCCTCTATCTCCTGTTGCTCAATGTACCGTCGTACCATCGC
>JBJTUI010000825.1:0-6525 GCA_046080625.1 Elainella sp.
CCCAGTGGCAGGCTGCTGTTGTGCATCTCCATCCCCACCTGCGCAACGATCGCCTCAAAACCGACCTGATCCAGTGCATTGAAACCAACCGTCCGTTCGAGATCAGCCATCTGGTGAAGCTGCCAGCCCTGCAGCCCGTCCTGCTAGAAGCCGATCTGGCCGCCTGTCTGCTGCCGCTGTGGGAGGGGGCGCAATCGATTCACGATTTGGCCGAGCGCTATCGGCAAATCAATCCAGTTGACCTGATCACTCTAGAACCCCTGTCTCCGGCTCAGGCGTTTGAAACCGTCAAAACGCTGCTGAATCGACTCGATGCGTTTCTGTATGTGTTGCTGGAAACTGCTGCAAACGCCTGATTGTTAATTCTGGCGCTAATCTTGGCGCTAATCTTGGCGCTAATTCTGGTGCTGTTCGAGATCAGCCAGCCCAATCCTTGCGAGAACTGCTCAAGTACAATCTGTGAAATAAGCTATGAACCTAACCGTCGATTTACGCGATCCAGACAAGATCCGCCAGCAGTTTGACTACGGCCCCTATCCCCGCACGCCGCTAGAAGACTCGCCCCGCGAAAGTTTCGAGCAGCTCTATGTTCACAATCTGGTGACAGCCTATTACCTGCGGCATCGGCGCGTTGTGGATACCCGCGATAAGGTGATTCTGGATGCGGGCTGTGGGTCAGGCTACAAAGCTCTGATGCTGGCCGAAGCCAATCCCGGAGCCAAAATTGTTGGTATCGACCTGTCGGAGCAGTCGGTGAACTTGGCCCGCCAGCGCTTGCAGTATCACGGGTTTGACAACGCCGAATTTCATCAGCTGGCCATAGAAGATCTACCCCAGCTTGGCCAGAAGTTTGACTATATTAATTGTGACGAGGTGTTGTATATCCTGCCCGACCCGGTCGCGGGTTTACAGGCGATGAAATCGGTGCTGCAACCGGACGGCTTGATTCGCACCAACCTGCACAACGCCTACCAGCGCGCCCGGTTCTATCAGGCCCAGGAGCTGTTCCAACTGATGGGGCTGATGGACAACAACCCGGAAGAGTTTGAAGAAGACGCGGTGATCGAAACCATGAACTCGCTCAGACCCGAGGCGATCCTGAAACGCGAAACCTGGGTCGGCCTGGACACCGAATCGAAATCGCGTGAGCAAATGAAGCAAATGCTGGCCATGAACTTTCTGTTCGTTGGCGACACGGGCTACCGGATTCCCGATCTGTTCAACTTGCTGGAGCAGGCCGATCTGGAATTTGTCAGCATGGTGAACTGGCGACAGTGGGATATCACCGCCCTGTTTGAAAACCCAGACGAGCTGCCGATCTTCTGGCAGATGGGCCTGGCCAGCGCCGACCAGTCTGACCAACTGCGAATGTTTGAACTGCTGCATCCGGTGCATCGGCTGATGGATTTCTGGTGTGCCCCGCCTGGAGAAGCCGGGGTTCCCGTAGACGATTGGGCCGAAGCCGACTGGCAGCAGGCGCGGGTGCATCTGCATCCCCAGCTCAAAACCGACAAGGCCAAAACCGCGCTCCTTGAGTCGATTCGCAGCTCAAAAGCCTTTGACATCGGCCAGTTCATTCCCCTGCCCCGGCTGGCCCCGGTCGTTCTGGAAGCCAGCGTAGCGGCCTCTCTGCTGCCCCTCTGGGAAACTGCCCAACCGATCCAGGCGATCGCCCAACGCTATCACCAGCTGCGCCCGGTGAATCCAGTCACCCTAGAGCCGATTTCCGAAGCCCAAGCGTTTGCGGCAGTCAAAGATCTGCTAAACCGGCTGGATGCGTTTTTGTATGTGCTGATCGAACGGTGAGCGGGTGGGGGAGATGGGGAGGATGGGGGAGATGGGGGAGCGGAAATTGATTCGGCGGCATCAGGATTTGCAGGTGTACAAGATGGCGTTTGAGGCAGCGATGCGGATTTTTGAGCTGTCGAAGCAGTTTCCGGTTGAAGAACGCTGGTCGTTGACGGATCAGATTCGGCGCTCTTCGCGTTCGGTCTGTGCCAACTTGGCCGAAGCATGGCGGAAACGCCGCTATCGGGCTGCCTTTGTGGCTAAATTGACCGACTGCGAAGCCGAAGCGGCTGAAACCCAAACCTGGATCGAATTCTCGGTCAAATGTAGCTACATGGAATCGGACACAGGCCGTCAACTCTACAGCACCTACAACCAGATTCTGAGCGGACTAGTCACCCTAATCAATTCCAGCGACCAATGGCTCCTCCCCTAACCCCCCCATCTCCCCCATCCCCCCCATCCCCCCCACTTCCCCATTTTTTCCAACTGCCTGATATGAAACTCGAACAAGGTGGGCAGAGTATATCTAGGAGTTAGAAATCCACATCCCGCAACTCAAGGAGACATCCACCTATGAAATCCGATCTGAAAGCAAAATTCATCCAGCACCTGATCAGCAAGAAGAAGAACAACGAAGGTTTCACCCTGATTGAACTGCTGGTTGTAATCATCATCATTGGTATTCTGGCTGCCATCGCTCTGCCTTCCTTCCTCAACCAGGCCAACAAGGCTCGTCAATCGGAAGCTGAAACCTACATCGGTTCCATGAACCGGGGTCAGCAAGCCTACTACCTGGAAAAGAGCGAATTCGCTGGTGATATCGAAACCCTGGGTATTGGCGTTCCGACCTCAACCGACTACTATGAGTACGCAACCGCAGGCAGCGGCACGGGTGATGATGCTGAAGCTACCTCGTCTGCTACTCGCCAGAAAGGCACGGTTAAAGAGTACAGCGGTATCGTTTGGCTGACCAAAGACGCTGGTACCGGCAACTACACTAGCTTGGCCAAGGTTTGTGCAGATACCACCACCTGCGCTAAGTAACCTCTAGCGCTTGCGTTCTGTCTGTTACTTTTCAATTACCGTTCACCTTCCAGGTAACATTTGAATTCAAAGCTACTCACACTCTGCTGTGGGTAGCTTTTTCGGTTTCGCAGATCGGTTTCTCAAACTGGTTTCTCAGAATTTTTCTACTGTTTGCTTGACCAACGCTTTCTCTGCTAAAACCAGGTTGGCTTTGTGCAGAATGAGGGTGAAAACCTGGGAACTTTAGCAGAGCCTGCCCATTTCTCCCCCAAATCGGGTAAACCCTCCATGAGCCAACTTTCCTCTACGGCCCTGCATCACCAAGCCCAGTCTGCCTTTGAGCAAGGCTACTATTTGCAAGCGATCCAGCTGTATGAACAGCTCGTCGAACAGCAGCCCGACCAGATCGAGTCTGTTTGGTATCTGGGGCTGTCGCATCTGCTGTCGGGAGACGAAACCACGGCTCAGCTCACCTGGATGATGGCGCTGTCGGAGGCGGAGGCTGAACAGACTGAAGCCTATACCGATTCCCTGGTGCGGGTTTTGCAAACGGCGGCAAAGCGCCAGGAAGGCAGCGAAAACTGGCCAATGGCCTGGGCAATTCGGCAGCATATACGCGAAATTGCCCCAGCCGAGCTGCACAATTTGCTCAAGCTGCTGCGAATTAGCATGACGCTCGAACAGCTGAATCGCGATGGTTTGGTTGAACTGGGTCTGACTGAACTGCTGCAATCCCAGCGCTTTCCTGAGCTGGACGAAATGCTGCTGCTCCAAGCGGTTGAAGAAATCCTGGAATGCGGCTTTAGCGACCCGCCCGTGCAGGAGTTTGTCGAAGCCGCCCTGACCCAAATCGACAATTCCCAACTGATTGTCGAGCGGTTTTCGGCCAAGGCCCAGGAGCTAAAGGACAGAACAGATCGGCGCTATCTGCCGCTGGCCTGCTATTTGGCCGAGGTCTGTTGCCGCTACAGTCCCGATCAGCTAGAAACTCTGAAACTGCTTTCGGCCCTCTATGAGGAGCTAGGCCGCTACGACGAGGCGGTTGAAGCGGCAGAAACGGCTCTGACCCTCTGCACAACCGTGGCTGAGCAAATGACGATGATTGGTCTGCTTTGCGTCCGCCTGCTGAAGACTGGGCTGGCCTGGCAGCGGGTGAGAGAACTCTACGAACAGCAGCTCCGCCTCCTGCCCTCTCTCCTGGCCGAATATCGGGCGAAAGATACCGCTCTGGTCCAGACGCTAGAGCCCTCTCTGCTCACCCTCTGTGGTTTCTATGGGTTTTATCTGGAGGACCAGCCCCGCAGACATCGCGCCTTCCAAAATCAGCTAGCGGCTCTGGTACAGCAAGACTTGCAGCTTCAGGCCGAGCCGATCTTCAAAAGTCCCTACCTATCTGCTCCAACCGGCCTGGCTGCCCCATCCAGTCGGCTTGCCAGCCATCGCAAGCTGAAAATCGGCTATCTCTCGCGCTACATGCGGCAGCATTCGGTGGGCTGGCTGGCCCGCTGGCTCATGCAATACCACGACTATGAGCAGTTTGATATCTATACCTATCACCTGCACGTCACCCAGATCGGTGAGTTTACTCGTCGCTGGTTTATTGATCCTGTCACCCATTCGGCCCAATTCAAAGATGGTTCCTGGGCCGGTATCGCCAAACATATCTGCGAACAGGATCAGATCGATATTCTGGTTGATCTCGATAGTCTCACCTACAGCGAAACCTGTAGCGTTCTCTCCCTCAAGCCCGCCCCAATTCAGGTGAGCTGGCTGGGGTTTGACAGCACGGGACTGCCTGCGGTGGATTACGTGTTAGCCGATCCCTACGTGCTGCCGGAACAGGCGTCAGACTACTACAGCGAGAAAATTTGGTGCATGCCCAGCACCTACCTGGCGGTGGAGGGATTTGAAATCGATGTGCCCTCCCTGCGGCGCGACCAGATGGGGGTTCCGGCAGATGCTGTGGTCTACTTCAGCTCCCAGGACGCGCGCAAACGCCACCCTGAGATGATCCGCACCCAGCTGCAAATCTTAAAAGCGGTTCCCAATAGCTACCTGTTTGTGAAGGGGTTGGGAGATGAAGCCTCGGTAAAAGAATTGTTTTACCAGTTGGCTGACGAAGTCGGGGTGGGTCGAGATCAGCTGCGCTTTTTGCCGCGCGATCGAAATGAGGCGACCCATCGAGCCAATCTGAGCATCGCCGACGTGGTGCTGGATACCTATCCCTACAACGGGGCCAGCACTACCCTGGAAACCCTCTGGGTGGGTGTTCCGCTCGTAACCCAGGTGGGACAACAGTGGGCCGCCCGCAACAGCTACACGATGTTGATGAATGTCGGTATCACAGAGGGAATTGCCCAGAGTGAGTCGGAGTATATCGAATGGGGCATCCGCTTGGGACAGGACGCGACCCTGCGACAGGATATTCGGACAAGACTGCTGAAATCTCGCCAGACTTCGCCGCTCTGGAATACCCGCCAGTTTGCGCGTGACCTTGAAGCGGCCTATCGCCAGATGTGGCAGATCTATACAGCAGGATAGGTTCGCTGTTGCTGTGTTGCTGTTGGGAAGCGAGGCAGGCGGCTCAACCGTCGGTAATGTCTTCTACATCAATCCCAAGCTGCTGCAATCGGGCCGCAAGTCGGTCAGCCCGCTGTTTTTCCTGCTCAGCCCGCTGTTTTTCCTGCTCAACTCGTTCTTCAGGCGTTGGGATAAGGCTGCCCTCCAGACTCCACCAGCGCAGCCAGGGAAGCGTTTGATTCAGATATTGGCCCTGCCAGATCCCCAGTTCCACCCCCATTGGGGCGATTTCAAAATGGCCGCGCTGATTGGCTGGAACCAGCTGATATTGATTCCCAATCAATTCATAGAGCTCAACCGATGCTTTTTCAACTTCGTAAATGGCGTAAAACGGAATCCGGATCGCCTGTTCGTAGACCCAGAATTTGCCTGCTTTGGCGCTATCTTCCGCGAAGGGCGAAGTGCGATCGCGTTCCTCCGAGCCATCGCCTGAGACAAATTCAATTGCGATCAGCGGAGCCACGATTTCCTGCCACATCACATAGGAACGCCGCATTTTGCCGTCTAGTAAGGGCGGTACGTTGGGGACATAAAACCAGTCTGGTGCTTCTGCTCCCCGTTCCGGGGGTTCGATCAGCCGCCAGTAGATGCCGCTGTCTTGACCAATACAGAACTGGCCATCGGGATGGAGTTGCTCTAGAACCGGGCGGACGGAGGTGGTCAGTAAAACGCTCTGGGGATGTTCCTGAAAATTTTTCACAAACGTACCGTCGGAGTCAGGTAGCTGCGTATGATCGGGCAAGGTCAGTGATGTCGAAGATTGGGCGATTGTCATAGACTCAGGATCTCCAATCGGGGCCTGTGTTTTATTGTAGAACCTGTGTTTTATTGTAGAGCAATTGTACTCTATCAAAGGAGAGGCAAGATGACGAGTCAGGCATTGATCAGGCTGCATATCGGCGGTACGGAAGCCCACCCAGACTGGAAGATTCTCGATATTGAGGCTCGTCCAGAAGTCGATTTTGTCTGCGATGCTGCGAATCTAGAACAGTTCGCCGATGGGTCGGTAGAGGCAATCTACGCCAGCCATGTGTTAGAGCATTTCCATTACCAGCTCGACAACGAGTTGATGCGAACCCTGAGCGAATGGCACCGCGTCCTCAAACCCGGCGGCAAGCTGTTGATTAG
>JBJTUI010000826.1:0-7526 GCA_046080625.1 Elainella sp.
GCCCTCCCATTCCTCCGAGTAAGCGGCTAAACTGGTTGCCTTCCCCTCTGTAGGATCTGCCATGTCTGAAGCCTCCCCTGAAGCCTCTTCCTCTGAACCCTCCCGATCCGATCTGCGCCCGGTGCCGCCGCTCAACCTCAAAACCAAGCTGGCCTATGGGGCAGGCGACATGGGGCCAGCGATCACGGCCAACCTGCTGGTTTTCTTTCAGCTAGTGTTTTTTACCAACGTGGCCGGATTGAACGCCGGACTGGCGGGCAGCGTACTGATGATTGGCAAGGTTTGGGACGCGGTGAACGATCCGCTGGTGGGAATGCTGAGTGACCGCACCCGTTCGGCCCGCTGGGGACGGCGCTATCCCTGGATGCTGTATGGGGCGATTCCGTTTGGCATTACCTTTTTCTTGCAGTGGATCGTGCCCCGATTTAGCACCAGCGTCAACCAGTGGGGACTATTTGCCTACTACGTGCTGATGGGCATCCTGTTCAACACGTTCTACACGATGGTCAACCTGCCCTACACGGCCCTCACCCCCGAGCTGACCCACGACTACAACGAGCGCACCAGCCTCAACAGCTTCCGGTTTGCCTTTTCGATTGGCGGCAGCATTCTGTCGCTGATTCTGGCGATGGTGGTGTTTCAGGTGGTTGTCGACGCGGGACAGCAGTACCTCTGGCTGAGCGGCATCTGCGCTGTGATCTCCACCCTGCCCCTGTTCTGGTGTGTGTTTGGCACCTACAACCGCAGCCGCGCCATGGCCGCGCTCAACCTGGCTCCCGACAGCGAGGCCGAGCTGCCGTTTCTGGCCCAGCTCAAGATCGCCTTCAGCAACCAGCCCTTCCTCTACGTGATCGGCATCTACCTCTGCTCCTGGCTGGCGGTACAGATCACGGCTGCCGTGCTGCCCTTTTTTGTGGTCAACTGTTTAGGGCTGAGTTCCCAGACCTTTACCCAGATCGCCCTGACGGTGCAGGCGACGGCGCTGCTGATGCTGTTTGTCTGGAGTGCGGTCAGCCAGCGGGTCGGCAAAAAGGCGGTCTACTTTATGGGTATGGCCCTGTGGATTATTGCCCAGGCCGGTCTGTTTTTCTTGCAGCCCGAGCAGTCCGGGTTGGTCTATCCGCTGGCGATCCTGGCCGGAGTCGGGGTGTCTACGGCCTACCTGATCCCCTGGTCGATGATCCCGGACGTGATTGAGCTAGACGAGCTGAAGACGGGCCAGCGGCGCGAGGGCGTATTCTATGGCTTCATGGTGCTGCTGCAAAAGCTCGGTCTGGCGGTGGGGTTGTTTGTGGTGGGGCAGGCGCTCTCCCGGTCGGGCTTTATCGAGACTGTGGCGGGTCAGCCTGCGCCAGTCCAGCCCGCCTCGGCCCTGACCACTATTCGGTTCGCGATTGGCCCGGTGCCGACGGTGGCGCTCATTTTGGGACTGATCCTGGCCTATTTTTATCCAATTACTCGCGAGGTCCACGCCGAAATTTTGCTGAAGCTGAGCGAGCGGAAGCGGCTGGCCCAACCGGCTGAGCGGCGGTTTGAAGAGCCGGAGTCGCGTTAGCAAGGCTATAGAGATTTGGCCAGTCAGATCCCTCATTAGATAGGTTTTGGGCCAGACCGTCATAAAACGGGATCAGGTTCATGATAAGATGGGAACGGCGATCCCGCGCCGAAAGTCGCCGGGTAGCGGCATGTTGTTGCGCTCTTCAGAGGTTTTATGAGAAGACTGTTATCGGGTTTCTTGGCGCTAGCGCTGGTGGTTGTGATAGGACTGACGGGCTGCTCAGCCTCGCCCACTGGCCTCAGCGGCGACTACCGGCAAGACACCCTGGCCGTGATTGAAAGCGTCAGATCTGCCCTGGACCTGCCGGAGGATGCCCCCGATAAAGCCGAAGCCCAGGCCGAGGCCCGCGCCAAAATCAACGACTTCTCGGCCCGCTATCGCCGCGATGGCTCCCTGCTAAAGCTAAGCTCGTTCACGACGATGCGCACGGCCCTCAACTCCCTAGCTGGCCACTACAGCTCCTACCCCAACCGGCCCGTTCCCCAGAAAATGAAGGACCGGATCGACCTGGAGTTTCGCCAGGTAGAATCTGCCCTGAAACGCGAAGCCTAGGAATACCGGGGCCAGGTCAGAACTTGCGATCAAGCTTGCGAAGGCGCTCTCTCGGGGGCGTCTTTTGGCGTTTTGGGCCTGGCCTCATGGCTTGCCCTAGCCCGTAGCTCAGCTCAAACCCCCTCGGCCTTCTGCTTCTGGTGGCTAAACAGCCGCAGCAGCTGTTGGCGGCGCTGGGCGTCGGCTTTGCGGTCGCAGCGCAGTTCCAGGATTCGTACTCCCTGGCTGGGCAGGGGATTGAGGCGATGCTTCAGATCAGACCAGGACTGGATCAGCTCGTAGGCGACGCCGTAGGTACGGCAGAGTTGGGCGAAGTCGATCGGCTGGGGCGTGGCAAAAAACTCCTCAAACGGCGGGTCAAACTGGGCCACCGGCAGGCTCTCAAAAATGCCGCCGCCCTGGTTGTTGATCAAAAGAATCGTCAGATGGCCCCGCAGGTAGCGGCTGACCAGAAAACCGTTGGTGTCGTGCAGCAGCGACAGGTCGCCCGTCAGCAGCACCGTACTCGGCTGACCATGGGCCACGCCTAAGGCCGTAGATAGGGTGCCGTCGATGCCGTTTGCTCCCCGATTGAAAAAGGGCCGTACCCGGCTGGCGTTCGGCGGCCAGAAGAATTCCACGTCCCGCACGGGCGAACTGTTGGCGATCACGCAGGGTGTGCCCTGGGGCAGCCACTGGGGCAACAGCCAGGCCAGCTTGCCTTCAAAGCAGTCCTCCAGGTTTGCCAGGGCCGCGTCTAGAGTTTGGCGCGCCTCGGCCTCCTGCTGCATCCAATCGCTCAGGTAGGGATTGGCGGTCTGGCGAGTCGGGATCACCAGATGCTCTAGCGAGCAGCGCAGGGGAGTGGTTTTGCCGTGCAGCGGGTCGAGGTTGCGGGCCGTTTGGTCCAGCAGCCACTGGCGGGGCTGGGTCTGGCTGAGCCACTGACGCAGGGTTTTACTGGTGGGCATTTCGCCCAACCGCAGCACCCAATCGGGCTTGAGCCGGTCGGCCAGCGGCCCATGGCGCAGAATCGCATCGTAGGTCGAAACCAGGTAGGGGTTGAGGTCAGCGGAGTTGCGCAGAGGAGACAGACCCTCGGCCAGCACCGGCACCCCCAGCCCTCCGGCCAGCCAGGCCACGGCCCGACAGTAGGCTTCTGGATCGGCAGGCTGCACCAGTCCCGCCAGAATTAGCCCCCGACCCGAGGGAAAAGCGGGCAGGGATTGCAGCACGGGCGCAGCGGGCGAGGGCTCGCTCAAAAACTCAAAGAAGCGCTGAGCAAACGCTTCCGGCAGATGGGCCGCAAAAGTCTGGGCCGCAGAGGTCTGGGACTGGGACTGGGACTGGGGGGTCAGCGGATCGCGAAACGGCAGGTTGAGATGCACCACTCCGGCGGTGGGATAGCGGGTGCGCTCCCAGGCATAGCAGAGGGTTTGCCGCAGGTAGGCCAGCCGCTCCAGATCTAGCTCCGGCAGGCTGAGTTCGTGATACCAGTTGGGAAAGCTGCCGTAGAGCTTTTGCTGGTCGATCGTCTGGCCAGCGTTGCAGTCGCGCAGTTCGGGCGGACGGTCTGCCGTCAAGATCAGCAGCGGCACTCGACTCTCGCTGGCTTCGATCACGGCAGGATAGAAATTGGCCCCAGCCGTGCCCGAGGTGCAAACCAGAGCCGCAGCCCGACCCGTTTGGCGGGCCAATCCCAGGGCAAAAAAGGCAGCAGAGCGCTCGTCTAATGCCGGAATTGCCTCGACCTGGGGATGGGTAGCAAAGGCAATTGCCAGCGGAGCCGAACGGGAGCCGGGACAGATCACGGCGGTGGTCAGCCCCAGCCGCACCACGGTTTCTACCAGAATCGAAGTCCAGAGGCTGTTGGTCGTTCTAAAATCGAGGCAGCTGGGGAGCGGGTCAGCAGGCTGACGGGGTGGGTTGGAAGGGGCGCTACTCTGAGTCACAGGCGGATTGCGGGCAGGGCAAGGAGCAGACCAGAGCGGCGAACGATTGGCCAGATCTCCCATGACTAGTCTGACAGTTTGCTGAATAGTTTGCCGAGCAGTTTACTGAATAGTTTGCCGAATAAAATAACCCCAGTTCCCCCAATTCAACCTCTCTGTCCCCTAGGGCAACTCCCAACCTATGGCAACCCTGCGCGGCGTCTGGCTGACCAACGTAGACAGCTCGATCCTGAACTCAAAACACCAGATCCGTGAAGCCATGCAGCTGCTGGCCGATACGGGCTTCAACTACCTGTTCCCGGTGGTCTGGAACAAGGGCTACACACTCTACCCCAGTCCCACGCTGCGCAAGCTGATCGGGGTCGAGATTGCTCCGGCGTTTCAGGGCCGCGATCCTCTGGCTGAGGTGGTTGAGGCCGCCCATGCGTTCGGGCTGAAGGTGATTCCCTGGTTTGAATATGGGTTCGCGGCATCCTATGGCCACCCCGGCCCAATTCTCCAGGCTCGACCCGATTGGGCCGCCCAAGACCAGCAGGGCAAGCTGCTCAACAAAAACGGCTTCAACTGGCTGAACGCCCTCCATCCCGATGTCCAGACCTTCCTGCTCGATCTGATTCTGGAAGTCGTGCAGACCTACGATGTGGATGGCATCCAGGGCGACGACCGCCTGCCCGCCCTGCCCTCAGAAGGTGGCTACGACGACTACACCCAGCAGCTCTATCGCCGTGAATTTGGCGCTCCCCCTGCCCACTGCAAACAGCAAGCCTGGCTGCAATGGCGAGCCGACCGCCTCACCGAGTTTCTAGCGCGGCTGCGCAAAGCGGTCAAGACCGTAAACCCCGAGCTGCTGATTTCCATGGCTCCCAGCCCCTACCCGTTTGGCTTCACCGAATACCTCCAGGACGTTCCCGCCTGGCTCCAGCAAGGGCTAGTGGATCTGCTCCACCCCCAGCTCTACCGCCGCGACCTGCGGGCCTACCGCGGCCTCGTCAACGAGCTGATTAACCAATTCCCGGCCCATCTGCCGATCATTGCCCCCGGCGTTTTGACCAAATTCGGCAGCTATACCATCTCGCCCGATCTGCTCTGGGACTGCATCCAGGTCAACCGCCGTTCCGGGCTGGGGGGAGAAGTGCTGTTTTTCTATGAGGGGCTCCGCATCAACGATCGGGCGATTGCCAAACGCCTACAGGCCAGAGGTTATGCCAAATTACGCTGATTGGGGTTCGCGGCGGCCTCAAACCGCCAAGGGTTTTATAGTGTAGAAGCATGCTTCACTGCCCTGTTTTCTATGCATCGCTACTGGATTGTCCTTAAACGCTTTCTGGCCACAGCCCTCGCCGCCGAATTAGAATATCGGGTCAACTTTTTGGTGGCCGCCCTCACCAGTTTGGGCAGTCTGGCTGGCAGTCTGTTCAGCCTCTCCCTGTTCTACCAGACGGGCTACAGTTTTGAGGGCTGGAGCTGGGAGGAGGCGCTGGTCGTGCTGGGTGTGTTCACGCTCCTGCAGGGCTTTTCCACCACATTCCTAGCCCCCAATCTCAACCAGATCGTTAAACAGGTGCAGGAAGGGACGCTGGATTTTGTGCTGCTGAAGCCGATTAGCTCCCAGTTCTGGCTTTCGACCCGCACCATCTCGCCCTGGGGTCTGCCGGACCTGATTTTTGGCTCTGTCCTGATTGGCTATGCGGGCGGGCGGCTGGGGATTCCGGCCTCGGCCTACGGGCTGAGCGCCATTCCGCTGCTGTTCGGGCTGCTCAGCCTCTACAGCCTCTGGTTCATGCTAGGCGCGACCAGCATTTGGTTTGTCAAAATCTACAACGTTACCGAAGTGCTGCGCGGTCTGGTGGAGGCGGGGCGGTTCCCGATGGCGGCCTATCCGGTGGCCTACCGGTTTTTCTTCACCTTTGTGGTGCCGGTGGCATTTCTGACGACCGTTCCTGCTGAAACGCTGCTGAATCGGGTGCAGGCGGGCTGGATTCTGGGGTCTGGAATTTTGGCTGCGGTGCTGCTGCTGGTTTCGCGGTCGTTTTGGCGGTTTGCGCTGCGGTTTTATACCAGCGCTTCTAGTTAACCCCAGGCAACCGCCGCATGGATCTGCCGCTCGTATATCACCCCAACTACGTGGCTCCGCTGCCGCCCGGACACCGGTTTCCGATGGCCAAGTTTAGCCTGCTCTACGAACTGCTGCTGGCCGATGGTGTGGCCGATGCCCACCAGTTTCACCCGCCCGACCTGCCGCCCCTAGACTGGATCGAACGGGTGCATAGCGCCGGCTATGTGCGGGCCTACTGCCAGGGCACGCTCGACCCCAAGGCCCAGCGGCGGATTGGCCTGCCCTGGAGTCCGGCTCTGGTAAACCGCACCTGCATTGCCGTCGGCGGCACGATTTTGACGGCGAAACTGGCCCTGAGTCACGGACTGGCCTGCAACACGGCGGGCGGCACCCACCACGCCTTTCCCACCTACGGTTCCGGGTTTTGCATCTTCAACGACATGGCAATCGCGGCCCAGATCTTGCTCGATCAGGGTTTGGTGAAACAGGTGCTGATTGTCGATCTGGACGTGCATCAGGGAGATGGCACGGCCCTGATTTTCGCCAACGAGCCGCGAGTATTCACCTTTTCGATGCACTGCGGTATCAACTTTCCCGGCACCAAACAGACCAGCGACCTGGACGTACCACTGCCGGAAGGCATGGAAGACGACGCCTACCTGCAAACCCTGGCCGGTTATCTACCAGATCTGCTCAGTCAGGTCAAACCCGATCTGGTGATCTATGACGCGGGCGTGGATGTGCATCTGGGCGACCGGTTGGGCAAGCTGGCCTTGAGCGACCGGGGATTGCTTTGCCGCGAGATGCAGGTTTTGACCACCTGTTTGGCCCAGGGATACCCGGTAGCCTGCGTGATTGGCGGTGGCTATGCCGACGACATGACAGCCCTGGTCTATCGCCACTCAATCCTGCACCGGGCTGCCAGCGATGTCTACCGGCAGTATATTTAGAGTTCCAAGAGATATATCCCTAATTTTCCTAGATATTTTCCCTGGCAGCGAAATCTCAACAGCGAAACCCTAGCAGCCAACAAACATCCGCAACCGACAGATCGCCCCCAAAGTGGAATTGCAGGAAGAGACACCGTGACCAAAAAAGCAGACATTGGCGGCAAGCGTTTGATCAGTTTGGCTCCGACTGCCTGGGTGCAGTGGGTGACAGAGCAGCCTGATTTGGTGGCCCAAGAGATCCTGGGTTCTGAGTTTCAGTGGCTCAGCCGTGACAACGATGTGCTGGTGAAAGTGAACAGCCCTGAGCATGGCGAGTTTCTGGTGTTGAATGAGCTACAGTTGCGCTATCACGCCCGGTTGCCGAACCGGATGCATGCCTATGCGGCTTTGGCTCAGGAGCGGTATAACTTGCCGGTCTACCCGGTGCTGGTCAATATCTTGCCCTCTCCTGCCTCAGTCGTGATTGCCCAAGGCTATCG
>JBJTUI010000827.1:0-3941 GCA_046080625.1 Elainella sp.
GAGGGGGCGCTCAAGTCCGACGATCTGCGGCTGACGGGGCCGTTTGAAAATCCGGTGCTGTCGGGCTCGGCCCAGATGGCCAAACCGATTCAGTTTGATCGGCTCAAGATTGCTGACCTGAAGGGCTCATTTAGTTTGGCGCTGGCCGAAGACCATCTGCTGATCCCGGAGCTGCGGCTGACGCCCGAAGTCGGCGGGGCGATTACGGCCCAGGTCGAAGGCTGGTTAGAGGAAGATGACGCCGATATCAAGCTGGAGGTCAGCCAACTGCCTGCCGACCAGATTGCGCGCCTGTATCAGCTCGATCTGCCCCAGCTGGGTCCGCTTAACGCCCAGACTCAGGTGAAGATTGTTGACGACCAGCCCAGCCTCACCACCCATTGGCAGCTCACCCAGGGACGCTATCCGGCCCAGGGCAGAATTAGCTTGGATCAGGATATTCTGCGGCTCCAGCAAACTGCCGTACAAATTGGCGATGGCCGTTTGACTGCTGAGGCCGAACTCAAACAGGGCCGCTGGCAGGCCAGCCTGGAAAGCAGCCGAGTCCCCCTGAATCAGGTGGGGGCCAACCTGCCGGGCCGGTTAGAGGGGCAGATGCAGCTAGCGGGCTCTGCTGAAAACTTTAGTCTAGAGGCGATTCAGGCCAGCGGTCGGGCAGATCTGCTGTTGCAGCAGGGAACTGTCTCTGCCGATTTGGCAGCCCAGCAGGGGGATTGGCAGGCCCAGATCCGGGGATCTGGCGTACCGCTACGGACCTTCGCGGCCAATTTGCCGGGGGCTGTGGGTGGACAGGTTGAGCTCAAGGGCCGATTGGCCAAGCTGGATTTAGCCGCGACCCAGGCCGAAGGCAACCTGCTGGCCGAGGGTTTGGGCTGGCTACCCGCTCCGCTCCAGGCCGATTTTGCCTGGACTGGCGACCGGATTCAGCTCAAAAAGGCGACAGCTGAGAACATTGATTTGAACGGCTGGGTGACGCCTGGGCTACAGGATGGTCGAATAACTGGCATACAAAGCCTGGACCTGAATGTGAACGCAAAAGATTACGACCTAGCGGCCCTGCCGATTGCTCCGTCCCTGCCGATTAAAACCCGTGGCCTGATCAACCTTCAGGGTAAAATTACCGGAACGCCTGACCAGCCGCAGATTGACAGCCAGATCCAGGTGGATCGCCTCGCCCTACAGGAATTTCAGTTTCAGCCCCTGCGTGGCTCCTTCCAGTCCCAACCCGACCGGCAGCTGGCGTTAAATCTACAGGGTCCGTCCGACCGGATTGCCCTGACCCTGGATTCCACCTATCGACCCACTGCCTTTGCCGTCCAGCTGGATGGCGCAATGGCCCAGGGCAAACTGCACGGCGACCAGCTCTTGGCCCAGATCCGCAGCTTCGCCCTGGAAAAACTCGATCTGGCTCCTGTTGCCGCTCTGGGTAAACTGCGGGGGCTGCTGGCTGCCGATCTGACGGTGGATCTCTCCCAGCCGCAGCCGACCGCCACGGCGGTTTTGAATGTGACCCAGCTCGGGATGGGGCGAATCAACGCTGTTCCCCTGGCTCAGCACCAGACCGATCGCTTCAGCGGCACCGTTCGCTACCGGCCTGATCAAATTGCCCTGCAAAACGGCGAGCTGTATCTGGGCAGCAGTCGCTATCAGCTGGCGGGTCAGCTTGATTCCCAGACGAACGCCTGGCAAAGTCAAATTGCCGTTGAGCAGGGCCAGTTTCAAGACCTGATGACCCTACTGTCTCCCGGCGATCTGCAAGCCCTGCTCCAGCAAACCGGCTATGGGGCTGGTGGGGCCACTCTCCCTGCTGGCTTGACGCTGCCCACCCTGGCCGATCTGGCCCAGCTCCAGGGGCGCTTCTCGGCGCTGGCAACGCTGCGGTCTGCCCCTGGCGGTCTGCAAACTCAGCTGACGCTTCAGGGAGAAGACTGGCGGTTGGCCGACTACGGGATTGGCCGACTCAGCATTACCAACGCCCAGTATGATGGTCACACCCTAACGCTGCCAGATGTTCAGGCCTCAGGCTTTTCGCTAGCGCTGGCGGGTAAACCCCAGGCATTTGGGGGCCAGTTTGGGTTTACGGGGCAGGTCACCAGTGACGCTTGGCAGGGGCAACTCCAGCTCAACCAGGTGGCTCTGCCCCAGTTCCAGCAGGCGTTCAATTTGCCCGTAACGATGCAGGGCCAGATCCATGCCCATGCGAGTCTCTCCGGTCGGCCCAGCCAGCCCAATCTGATCGGAGAGCTCCACCTCGACCAGGTGAACATCCAGGATCGGGCGATTGAGGCAACCCGAGTTGGTTTCAGCTATGCGGATCAAAAATTTCAGCTTGAAAGCTGGCAGGCAATTCCCAGTCCCCAACCTGCTGCAGCGCCTTAATGGAGTAGTAGCCTAGCGCCACAGATCCTCAATCGGGCAATTTCTAAATCTGCCCATAATCTCCCAATCTAGAGGCTGAAAGCTGATGCAATATAAGTAGCTAGGTCTGATTAAACTTAAAACGTTCCGACCTACAGCCGTTATGCTTGCTTCGGTTTTCCACGCCATCTATGACAGCTAGAGCAAGGTCATACTCGTTGTCAAACATCTGTCCTGCAATTTCATGAGCTTTTAGTTGATGCCACTCTGTTTCTATATCATTCATCTCTGAGCAATACTTGGGCAGCATGAACAAAAACAAACCCTGCTCCTGCCAATCCTGCCAACGAGCCTGTGCTACACGACTGGTATGAATGGGACTATTGTCCTGCACAATCACAGTAATTTGAGTACTCTGGGCAAACCTTTGGGCTGCTTGCTCAGCTTGGGCTTCCATCACCTTGAGCTAGATCGCTGTCTTGAACCCGCCTTGGGCTAGGGCATACTCGAACTGCTCCTGCTTTTGCCAAATTCCCAAGATGCTGATGCGCCGACCATAGCGCTTGGCGGTCTGCTCTATGCGCTTCTGCACGCCGATTCGACTGTAGCTGTAGCTGGCCGGACTCCACAGGCAAAAGTCCGACTCATCGAGATACTTCAGCACCAAATGCCCCTCTGCGGCAGCCTGCCTCAGGGTGTCGAGGTCAGCCTGAAGCAGGCGTTTGGCAACCGGGTCTTGCTGCTGCTTGTGGCTGTGACGGGTGCGTTTCCAACAGTAGCCCTTTTTTGAGCAGGCGGCGAATTCGGTCAGCACTGAGTACCACTTGCCTTTGCTGTTGTAGCTTTTGGGCCAGTTGGCGAGAGTTGTAACTGGCAATTATGCCTTTTGCCTTTCAGCAACATGTAATCTAATGTAATGACGTCATCCTAGCTGACCAAACTAATTTCACCTGTATCGAGATCGTAGTAAGCACCAACGATCTTGAGTTTTCCTTCTTGCAATGCTGAAGCAATCACAGAAGAGGTTTGTAGTCGTTGTACTTGTAAGCGCACATTTGCTTTGACGGCGTTTGTGAGGCGATCGCCCGATTCTCCCTCCGAGGCTTGAATTGCTGGTTGAATTGCAAATACAAGCGATTCAATAACACCTGGTAATTCACCCCCCTTTAGAGCCGCATCTACGGCACCACATCGTTCATGCCCTAAAACCATCAGTAGGGGTGCTTTCAGGACACCGACCGCATACTCTTGACTAGCAATATCTTCGGTGATGGCAATATTGCCAGCAACCCGGACAACAAAGAGATTGCCGATCCCCTGATCAAACGCAATCTCCGGTACTACTCGTGAGTCTGCACAACTTAAAATAGCGGCAAAGGGGGCTTGTCCTGCTGCAACTTCAGTAATGCGAGCAAAATCTTGATGAGGATTGAGCCGCTTTCCAGGAGTTATGGTTAGATCTGGTGTATGAGAAAAAGGAGAAAAAAAGGCGTATCCTGCTGAATAAGACAAAAAAGCTCAGACCAGGAATACACCATGAATAACGATAACCTGATTGAATTCAAAACACCAGAAACCACAGA
>JBJTUI010000828.1:0-12691 GCA_046080625.1 Elainella sp.
TTTCTTGTCGGATGGCTGGACAGTTGGGCGAGTTTGGGAATTTGGCGGTCTGTGGAACGAGGGCGCTTGGCGACGCAAACCCAACATCCAGCAAACCAACCTCTGCATCCTCGAAAACGGTGAGCGCCTCTGGCTTTACAGTGTCGAGGAGTCGGTGATCATGGTCGAGGTCAAACCGATTGATCCCGATGCCAGCAGTCCAGCCAGTCGTTCAATTGGCAACGTGGTGCTCAAGCGTCTGATCACAGCAGAACAGGCGATCGAACTGCTTTGCAAAGCCGAATCCTGCTTCAACAAAGGCGAGTGACGCCAGCCGCCCGAACCAGGCTGCTGCTCATTTTCCCCAAGTGCAAACTACGGCAAACCAGGGAGCCGCAGCGGAGCTAGAAAAGTGGGGCTAGAGAAAGAAGTGGGGCTTGGAGAAACAGGGGCTAGAGAAACAGAGCCTCTGAGGGAGCCCAGGCGACCATCTGTTCCTGCTCCCCCATCTTCCCTACTTCCCCATCCCTAGGGCTGCTCATTCAAAAATCCCTCTGGATAGTTGCTCACCCCGCGTTGCAGCACGGCCAGCGCCCGGTTGTAGTCCAGAATCGCCGTCAGGTTATTGACCTGGGCTTCCGCCAAAACAGCCTGCTGCCGCAGCACGTCGGTCTGGGTGCCGACACCCGCCTGGAACCGTAAGCGGGCTAAGCGCAGAGCTTCCGTAGCCTGCTCTACCGCAAGCGCCGTGGTTTGGATGTTGGTAAAGCTAGCGTTGAGCTGGGAATAGCCGCGCTCGATATCGAACCGAATTTGGTCTTGGGCCACTTCAAACGCTGCTTCCGCAATCGAAATATTGGATTCTTGGGCGTTGGCGCGGGAGCGGGCTTCCCCGCCGTCAAATAGCCGCATCCGGGCATTTAGGGCCAGGGAGTAGTTGTAATTTGGGCCACCGTTCAGCTCGAAATCTTCGCTGCTGACGTTGAAGGCACCCTGGAAGCCCACCTGGGGACCCAGATCAGCCAGGGCAGCCCTGCGGTTTTGCTCAGCAATTTCCCGCTGCACCAGCTGCTGTTCTAGCTCAGCCCGGTTCTTGAACGCCTCGACAATGCTCTCTTCTAAACTCAGATCCCAGACGCCAGCTACCTCAATTGGGTCGCCAGCTGAGATATCCAGAGACTGGGAAATATTCAGTCGCTGGCTGATCTGACGCTGGGAGACTTCCAAGTCACTGAGCTGCTGGGTCAGCCGCTGACGCGCGTTGGCCACATCCACCTCGGCTTGCAGCACGTCAAACCGAGTTCCGACTCCGGCCCGCTCCAGCGCTTGAGCGTCGCGCAAACTCTGCTCGGCCTGATCCAAGTTAGCTCTAAAAATATTCACCTGGGCACCGGCCTGCTGTAGGTTGTAGTAGTCGCCTACAGTGTCCAGAATTAGCTGCTCGGTTTGCCGTTCCACCTCTAGCTGCTGGAGTCGCACCTGCCGTTCGGCGGCCCGAATCAGGGCGGGCCGTTGGCCTGAAGTAAAGATACTGTAGTTCAGCTCGATCCCGACGCTCAGCGTTGTTCTGTCCTGATAGGTGCGAACCACATCCCCAATCCGGGGGTTGGGAATGGTCTGGGTGGGGTTATCTGGGTCGGTGACAACGTTGGGCTGTTCTTCGCCCGTAACCGAGCTTGTAAAAGAATCGGGAACCGTCGAGCCCGTCTCGGTGCCACTCTGAGTGAACCCGCCCAGCGCGTCTAGGGTTGGCAGATTAGAGGCTTCGGAGCGGCGCAGATCAGCCTGGCTGCGTTCTAGCTCAAACTGGGCCTGACGCAGATCCGGGTTGTTGCGCAACGCCAGCTGAATCGCTTGACGCAGCGTAATCGGCTGGGTGCCGACAATTTCTACTTCGTCCGGCTCGGTCGGGAAGGACAGTGGGTTTGGATCGGGATCGAGGTAGTCGGGTGCTGCCGCGTCGTTTGAGAAGTCATCGGCGGAGAAGATATTTTCGCCGGGGTCGATCCGATCACTGCGACCGGGATCACCTGCCCGCGGCGGTTCGCTGGGAGCAGGAGCATCGCCAGGCAGATCCAGTGGCTGGCTCTCTAGGGGCATGGTTGGCGACTGGGCCGCCTCGACAGCATCTCTCTCAGTTGGCGCTTCCGGCTTTGTTGCTGATCCAGCAGCCTCCGATTCAGGCTCCTCTGACGCAGCTTCTACCACCGCAGCTTCTGGGGTAGACTCAGCCGATTCTGTTGCAGCCGGTTCTGTCTCAGCCAGTTCAGTTTTAGTAGACTCAGTTTCAGTCGATTCTGTTGCGGCTGGCTCTGTTGTTGCAGTTCGTTCAGCTTCAGCCGGTTCAGTTGCAGCCGGTTTAGTCTCGGCTCGTTCAGCTTCAGCCGATTCTGTTGCAGCTGGTTCAGTCTCAGCTGGTTCAGTCTCAGCCGGTTTAGTTTCGGCTCGTTCAGCTTCCGCTACTTCCGCCGCAGCCGGTTGAGCTTCAGCCGATTCTGTTGCAGCTGGTTGGGTTTCGGCTCGTTCAGTTTCAGCTGCTTCAGCACGAGGTGTTTCGTTAGTTGCTTTAGCCGCCTCTGCTGCTTCCGCCGCTCTGGGCTCGCCCTCCGAGCTGCTAGCCTGGGTCTCATGTGCTTCATTAGTCTCGGGTTGGCCACTGCCAGCGGCACGACTCGTCTCGGTTTCGCGTGCCTCGGGCTGGACTTCTAGAGACGGAGTTGCGGATACAGCCGGGGTCTCGGGACTGACCTGAGATTCTCTTGTTTGGGGCTGATTTGTTTGAGGTTCGGTGGCTTCAGCTTGGCGCGTTTGGGGATCAGCCTGGGCCTGACTCGGTTGAGCTTCGCCCGACGGAACTTCACCAGACGGAACTTCGCCCGGTTGAGCCGCTGCTACACTCGTCTGGGCGGCTCTAGCGGCCTCTCTGGCAGCTGCCGCTTCGCGTCTGGCCTGCCGTCTCGCTTCACGTCTGGCCTCAAGTCTGGCCTGCCGCGCCTCCCGGCTGTTTGGATTCGGCGTAGATGCGGTGGTGGATTCGGGTGTAGCTGGAGCAGGCTGGGCAACCGAGTCAGGCTGGGCCGCAGGTTTTGCTGCTGGTTCGGCTGAAACTACGGCTGGAGAAGCTAGTTCGGTCGCTGGCTCTGGAGCGGCGGCGAGTGCTGATTCGTCGGGGGCTGATTCAGCGGGCGTAGATGCAGCGGAGCTGCTAGCAGGCGTTGAAGTTGCTGATGGCTTCTGACTGGCCGAATGACTGGCTGAAGTGGTCGCCTGACCCGATGGCCGAGTTGACGGGTTGGCCGGTTGATTGGCCTGTTGGTTGGCCGGTTGGCTAGTGGGTTGGTTCGCGGCTCGGTTGGTCGATTGGCTAGCGGCTTGACTAGCCGGTTGGTTTGCGGCTCGGTTGGTCGATTGGCTAGCGGCTTGGCTGGCCTGCGGCTTATCTCCCTGGCTCGTCGCTTGCGCCAACTCCTGGCGGAGCTGAGTCGGCGCAGTTTCTCTCGGGGTAGGCGACTCAGGTGCCGAACTGGGTGGAGTTTGGAGACGCTGCCGCACCCGCTGCTCAAACTGCAAACGATCCAGCATTCCAGAAGGGCTAGTGCTGGGAGTCCGCATGTTCTGTAGATTGATCTGCTGCTGAACTTCCTGCTCATAGCGCAGCGCATCAGTCTCTGGGGAAAGCGGTCGGTCGGAGGTGCGGAAGCGCGATTGATTGAGCTGTTGGCGAATTTCGCTCTCAGTTTGAAGCTGGTCTAACAAATCAGACTGGCGGCTCACTCGCTGGTCTACGGGTTGATTTATTCGTGGTTGGCCGTCTGGCTGTTCCGCCGTCAGACTGGGTGAAGCCGAATCCGAGGGGACGGTTTGAGATGCCTGGGCAGGCTGGGGGCGACGATAGCCGTTTGATTCAGCCGCCGCAGGGAGCGCCCCGGCTGCGCTGACCGCAACCAGAACACTGAGGGCAATGAAGGGATTGGGGGATTGCATACTCAACCTAGATAAAATAGCTCACACCACTTCAGTCCAAAATAGCTCAAAGCCTAGAGTCTTAAGCAGGATACTGTTGTTCCGAGATCTTGGCAAATATTAAAAGAGAATCAGGAATTTACCTGCAAAGAATCGAAAAGAAAGCTGAAATCTTTGCAGAGGCACTGCGATGCATCTCTCTGCTTTACAGTAAAATGGCCTGTTGGAAAACCCCCGCATTGACTTAGGGTTTATATCCGGCCCCAAGCGTTTACCTCATCATCCCCCCCTCCCGAACATGCCTAAGGTTCTTGTTTCCGATCCGATTGACCAGGTTGGTATTGACATCCTTTCCCAGGTCGCCCAGGTAGACGTAAAGACCGATCTGTCTCCCGACGATCTGGTTCAGGCTATCTCTGATTACGACGCCCTGATGATACGCTCAGGAACCCGCGTTACTCAAGCCGTTATTGAAGCAGGAAAACAGCTAAAAATCATCGGGCGAGCGGGTGTAGGCGTCGATAATGTGGACGTACCTGCGGCCACCCGGCGCGGCATTCTGGTCGTCAACTCGCCCGAAGGCAATACGGTTGCTGCTGCCGAACATGCGGTCGCCATGATGTTTGCCCTGTCGCGCTACATTCCAGACGCCAACCAGTCGATCAAGAGCGGCAAATGGGACCGGAAAAGCTTCACGGGTGTTGAAGTTTACAAAAAAACACTCGGCATTGTCGGCCTCGGTAAAATTGGAGCCCATGTCGCCGGGATCGCCCGAGCCATGAGTATGCGGCTGTTGGCCTACGATCCATTTCTGTCTACCGAGCGGGCCGAACAGCTGGGCTGTCAGCTGGTAGATCTGGATTTTCTGTTCCGTGAGGCCGACTACATCACGCTACACCTGCCCAAAACTCCCGAAACCTACCATTTGATCAACGCCGAAGCCATCGCCAAAATGAAGCCGACGGTGCGAATTGTTAACTGCGCTCGCGGCGGCATTATCGACGAAGCGGCTCTGGTAGAAGCCGTCCAGCAGGGCAAAATTGCCGGAGCAGCCCTGGATGTCTACGAGAGCGAACCCCTGGAAGCCGACTCGGCCCTGCGCAATCAGGGCAAAAACGTGGTGCTGACTCCCCACCTCGGCGCTTCCACCGAAGAAGCCCAGGTGAACGTGGCCATTGACGTGGCCGAACAGATCCGCGATGTGCTGCTGGGGCTCCCGGCTCGCTCGGCGGTCAACATTCCTGGCCTCCGCCCCGACGTCATGGAAAAGCTGCGCCCCAACCTTCAGCTGGCCGAAACCCTGGGCAACCTGGTCAGCCAGCTGGCAGGCGGACGAATCGAGGCGCTGAACGTGCGGTTGCAGGGCGAGCTAGCCAGCAGCGAAAGCCAGCCTGTGGTGGTAGCCGCCCTGAAGGGATTGCTCTCCCACGCTTTGCAAGAGCGAGTCAACTACGTCAACGCCAGTATTGAAGCCAAAGAACGCGGCATTCGGGTTGTAGAAACCCGCGACGCCTCGGTGCGTGACTACACGGGCTCGCTCTACCTGACGGCCCAAGGCTCTCTGGGTGAACATTCGGTGAGCGGGGCGCTGCTGGGCGACTCGGAAATTCGGATCACCAGCGTCGATGGCTTCCCGGTCAACGTGCCGCCCAGCCGCTATATGCTGTTCACCGTCCACCGCGATATGCCGGGGATCATCGGCAAAATTGGCTCGCTGCTGGGCAGCTTCAATGTCAACATTGCCAGTATGCAGGTGGGCCGCAAAATCGTCCGGGGCGATGCCGTCATGGTGCTCAGCATCGACGACCCCCTGCCCGAAGGCATCCTGAGCGAAATCATGAAAGAGCCGGGCATCCGAGATGCCTACACCGTGACGCTCTCCGACTCCTAGGCCAGGTAATTGAACTTCCATGATTCGACCCACCAAGCCCGAAGACAAGGCGGCTGTGATTGCCGTGGCCAGCACCATTGGGTTTCAGGACGCCGAACTGGCTGAACTGGACACCATGCTGGCCAATTATTTTGCTGGCAGTTCTGATGCCGACACCAGCGCTGCTTTTTGGCTCACCGATCTGGACGAGAGCAGGGGTGTGCTGGGCTTGGCCTACTGTGAACCAGAGCGCATGACCGATCAAACCTGGAATCTGCAGCTGATCGCAATCCATCCTGACCACCAGGGGCAGGGACGGGGCAGCGCCTTGCTGCAAGCCGTGGAGCAAACGGTGGTAGCTCGCGGTGGACGGATGCTGCTGGTAGAAACTTCAGGTCTACCCAGCTTTGGGCCGACCAGAGGCTTCTACAGCAAATGTCACTATGAGCAGGAGGCCCGGATTCGCGACTTCTACACAGCGGGTGAAGATAAAATCGTCTTCCGTAAGCTGTTATAAATCTGCCGCTGTGGCTCAACCCGAGTAGTTCAACCAGGGCAGTTCAACCCGAGTAGCTCAACCAACGTAGTCTAGAGGAATCTTGTGTAGTCCTGGCCCAGGAACAGTGCCCGCTCTGCCCGACGGCGGCGAGTCAAACCGAGCAGGGCTTGTCCGCCCGCCTTATCCCAGCGTAAAAACTGCTCTGCGGCTCCCTGGTAGTTCTTTTGATTCAGCAGGCGCAGCAGCGTCGATGAAGCCAGCGCCCCTTCGCCCACGTTATAGGCAAACGACACCAGGGCCGAAAACTGGTCGCTCGTCAGGGGCACCGTCACCAGATCCTGTATGGCCTGCTCAAACCGCCGCAGGTCTTGCTTCATCAAATCTTCGGCCTGGGCCTCGGTGATCACCATGCCGGGTCGAACGCCTCGCGTCGTACCGTAGCCAATCGTCCAGACGCCCACGGCATCCTGGTAGGCTTTCAGCTCTAACCCTTCGAATGATTTCAGCAGTCGAATTCCTTTACTGTTGATCCGATCGGGCGCAGCAGGCGGCGGTGGTGTGATCGGTCGCCCGTTCTCCAAAATTTCTACTGCGGGCTGGTAGACAAACCAGGTATTGCGGCCTTTGAACTGCACCTGGTTTCCCTGACTATCGCGACCCAGGGTAATTCTGAAATGGTCATTCTCAGCTGGGCTATAGCTGCTGAGCGGCAGCGTCGTGCCTTCAGCGATCAGCTGCTTCTGGTCTTCCGGCAGTTTGGCGCTCTGTCCGGTGCTGGTTTTCAGCCAGGTGTCGCTCAGAGCCTTGAGCAGGCGATTAGGTTGAGGTGCGGGCTGGGGTGTGGGTCGAGGTGCGGGCCGGGGTGCAGGCTGGGGAGCGGGTGAAGGGAGAGAAACCACCTGCCCGTTGCGCAGGATCTGCACGGCGGGCCGATAGACAAACCAGGTGTTGCGGCCCTTGAACTGGAGCTGATTCCCCTGAGCATCGCGACCCAGGGTGAACTTGATATGGTCATCTTCAACCAGTTCAAACGCCGTGAGGGGCAGCCCAGTTCCAGCATTGGCGAACTGCCTTTGCGCATCTGGCAGGCTCGACCCCTGAGCCGTACTGAGCTTGAGCCAAGTATCGATCACTGGTCTTAGAACATATGCCATAATGTCATTCCTCTGCGGCTGGAAAGTTCAGGCTAAAGATCGAGACCCGCCAACTGCGTTCCAAGAGTTGGCCTCAGATTTCGATTCATCTGCACTGCAACAGGCTGGATAGGGTTTAATTCAGCCCAACCAACCTCAATCATCTGCAATGTACCCAGATCGAATCGATCACTCTCGCTTTTCCACTTACTTTACAGACCGATCTCTGCGGGCAGTTAAGGACTGTCACCCGATTGACAATTTGGTTGGCGACCCGTTGACGCTCCCTTGATGCCCGCAAAGCAGTAGGCCCAATCCAGGGTATTAGGCCGTGGGAATATAGAAAGCAATTCCGTCGTTGCGCCAGCCAGCATCAGGGACTCGTTGCTCTGCGCTATAGCGAAACCGCCAGGGATTTTGGGCAGATGGGTTTTCGGGAGAGAATTGGTAAACGGCCCGACGGCCCTGTCCCTCACCAGCATAGGCATAGAAGGCGATTCCGTCATTGTGCCAGCCGGGACTGCTGGGTGTGATCGACCGGGAATATTGGAACCGCCAGGGGCCGCTAGCCGAAAACCGATAGATAGGCACCACCGAGCTGTCGGGCTGCTCGGCAAAGGCGAGAAACTGCCGACCACTGCGCACCCAGCCCGCCATGGGGTTGGCATTGCGGGAATAGAAGAAGCGATATTGCCCCTGGGAATTGCTGGCGTGGAATTCGTAGACCGGCACGGGCGTGAGTCGGGGTGGCGCAACGGCATCGACCGCCGCCTTGGCGTCTAGCTTGCCAAATCCCCAGATCTGATTCGGCACCGCGTCCGTGGCGCTGTCTTTACGGGCCGTTCTGGTCAAGACCTCCCTGATTTGGGACTGGGTGAGGCTGCGATTGCGTTGCAGCATCAGCGCCACCACTCCGGCAACGTGTGGGCTAGACATGCTGGTGCCCTGCTTCGCCTCGTACCGGCTGTTGGGCTGGGGCGCGACAATCACTTCCCCTGGGCCTGAAATCTCCGGTTTGAGACGGCCATCGCGCGTCGGCCCGGTGCTGGAGAAGACAGAAATTTGCCCCTGGGTCGGGGAACTGCCGCCCAGTTTGGTGACATAGGAACCCACCGTGATTGCCCCTTTGCTCGTGCCGGGTGTGCCAACGGTACCCTGCCGTTGGGCCGAGGCGTAGGTAGGGGGGTCTTCGCTGGAACTCCCGCTGCTAACCACCCAGGTATGAAAGCGAGCCTCTACGGTTGAAGTATTTCGCAGGGTCACGGTCCAGGCTCCGGCCTGGATAAACTGGGCACTCCCCCGCTCCTGAATTACCAGGATCTGATAGTCCAAATTGATCGGGTTCTGGGTATTGGCAACCCAGGCCAGATTGCCATTCGAGAGCTGAATTTGCTGTTCGCTCGTATCCGCTGGAATCGCTGGACTGGCGGTTCCTCCAGGTGGCGTGATGCTGATGCTGACCTTGGCAGCGCCCGAATACCACAGCTCGATGTAGTTGAATTGACTGTCCCGTTGCGGCACGTTTAACCGCAGCGTCTCTTGACTGTTTCCCCTGATGATACCGGTAGCGTGGATACCGTCTGCCCCTTCATTTCCCGCTGAAATTACCAGCGACCGGCCCGGACGACCCAGCAGCTGATCCAAGCCGGTTTCGAAGTTGCTGGTGCCATCATGCGGGCCGCTGTGTCCCCCCAGGCTCATGTTGATCACAACCGGGCGGTTTAACTCGGTCGCTTTGTCAAAAATGTAGCTCGCCCCAGACAAAATCGCCGCATCTGTCCAGGCAGTAGCCACAAAGATAATGTCTGCTTCCGGCGCAACTCCGACATATTGGTTGCTAGGCCGTCCGTTGCCCGCTGCGATTCCCACCACGTGAGTCCCGTGATTGCCCTGATCGTTCCGGTCCTGATGCCGGACGAGCGCCAGCGGGTTCCTGCTGGCCAGGGCTTTATCGATATCTGCCTTGACGTACTCGACGCCAGAGTTATAGAGCGGGCCTTTGGGCGCTGCTTCACTGGCTCCTGGCTGCAAATTCTGGTCCCAAATCGCCAGGATGCGGCTGGTGCCATCTGTCCGGCGAAAGGCTGGATGGGTGTAGTCAATCCCCGAATCGATCACCCCAACGACTACGCCTGCACCCCTAATGGCTGGAGTGGCCTGATGCAGGGGCGTTATCCGAGATTCCGACAGGCTGACATCCAGGGTCGGCTGGATCGGCTGGGCGGCCTCAATTCGCAGCACGTCCGTCAGGGCTTCCAGTTCGCTCAGGCGAGAGAACGGCACGCTACCAACGATCACTCGGCCAATCTGGGTTTCTAGCCGAAAATCGTAGCGGCTCAGGTTGGCAGAATCGCCCAGGTACTGCAACAGCACTTCAACTCTAGGTTCAAGCGTATCCGTGGAGAGTAGACCAAAGCGACCCGCAACCTCGAAGCGGGGCAGGGTTTCTTGCGGTTGCTGCTGTAGAAATCTCAGACGCGGGTCAAGCTTGCTCATGGAACACCTCGAAGCTTAGGGATTGAAGGGGAAATTAAACAGGGGATTGAATGCTTGGAGCCGATGTTCAGGAATGGGGATAGACAGGGCTTGATAGCTCGATATAGCGAACAAAACTCAGCTCAGCCAGGGGAAGGATCTGGCGCAGCCCCACGACTCCGACCACCACCTCACCCATCATGCCCCGCACCTGGAGGCCAGTCGCCGTCAATTGGGCCTGCTGAGCCGATTCCAGCGTTCCAACAGTCCGCATCAGAATCTCGACCTGGGGGTTTTCCGCAGCGGGCACTTGGCTGATCCGCAGCCGTAGATTCGGCGCAAGCTTTTGGGAAGCATCAGGGGGCACAGAAATCGTCTCCTCAGCAGCGGATGGAGCAGAGCTGGACAGGCGCAAGTGAGGCAGGGAAAGCGTGAGAACGACGGCCCCCAAAATTACGGCAGTGACCAATAGTCTCAACAAAGTAGGCTGACCCATCAACTATCACTTCTACGCTCTGATATTCAAGTTACTATGCAATCTACAGCGTTCTTCACTCGGATTGGGGGCCTGATCCCAGGTAGGGAGACAGCCACCATTTCATCAAAGTCAAATGACCTGAGTTTTAGGGGAAGTGGCCACAGGAGCACTGGGCTAGACAGGAGTTGCAACCTCATTGGTCGTCGCCAGGGATGGCGTGGTCGTTTGCCCCTGAATAACCAGGACAGAGCAGGGCGCATGGTGCAGCACATAGTTGCTCACACTGCCCAACACCAGCTCACTCAGGCCAGAGTGACCTCTGCGGCCAATCACAATCGCATCCGCACCGTAGTTGCGGGCCTGTTCGCAAATCACTCGACCGGGGCTGCCCAGGTTTTGGGTAAATTCTATGATTACGCCAGCGTCGGTGGCCTGGGACTCAAGAAGTTTCAGCAGATTCAATCCGCGCTCTTGCACTTCCGTGCGCTGCCGTTGATAGAGTTCAATTGTGCTATCGGACAGACTTGGCGAATAGGGGTAGACCGCTGGCAGCAGGGTTTGCAGATCTTCTGGCACAAGCACATGCAGCAACAGCAGGTGAGCATCCAATGCTTTAGCGAGATTTAGCGCTTCGTCAAACACAGCTTGACGCATGTTGGAATCATCTAGCGCAACCAAAAGTTTGTGAAACATAATTAATTCTCTTGAACCGTGAAGAATTAGGCTCGTAATACGTCTTCTTACTCGAATCCATCGATCAAATACTTGCCGCAGGCGTTCTAATTAAGTTCGCCCAAATGTATCTGTCTTACTTCTATCTTGTTACTATTTACCGCTTTTCCTATTAGCTCATCGTCATCTTATTACTGCCTCGCCCATCTCAAATACACCGATCAATTCACCATTAAGAATATCATATTTATATGACGAGCAAAATCAGAAGTGAGCGGATCGGCGGTTATAGACAGTAATGATTACAAATCTTCAATACCCTTTACACAATGCGCTCTACAGCAGTTGGTTTGCCACCCAAGATTTCGGGTAACGATCTGTTGCAAAGTCTGCCAAATTTCAGCATCAGAGCGATGATTAAAGTAACGCAATTGGAGGCAGTAGTGATGAAACCCACAACAGTCTTCCCAAATCAATCGAGAGATTTAATCATTGGCATTATTGCCCTGGTTCTGGCCATCCTAATTCTGGGTATTCTCCCCATTCCAGTTGTCTAGCAGGCCCAGTTTTGAGCAGACCAGTTTTGAGCAGACCAGTAGAGCGGCGGCAGATCCAGAAGCAGCCTAGAGCGCCTTGGCAGCCCGCAGCTGGGCCACAATTTCAGGACGCCACAGCAGCTCAATCCCGAATAGCTGACCAGCAGCATCAATATCCACGTTAAACCCCTGCTCTTGGTAGAACACCAGCATTTCGGCCACAGGGCCAGCGCTAGGAGGGGGCGCAACGGGTCGGACTAGATAGATGTAGGCCTGTTGCTCTCCCGGCTCATGGGTGCAATAGTCAATCGTGGCCCTGTCCAACTGGGCCGCTAGTTCTGGCCGGTTAGCGGACAGCAGGGCCGTCTTGACTTCAGCCGCAAATTCGGGCAGGACAGCAATGAGCAGAGGCATAGGGATCTGGCTAATGGTTGAGCTGACGTTAGCTGCGGGGAGCATACATGATGATCAGCACGCCCAGCAGGGCAATTCCGCTACCTAACAGATCAAATTTATCAGGCATCACCCGATCCACGGCCCAGCCCCCCAGCAGCGACAGCCCAATGAAGATGCCGCCGTAGGCCGTGTAAGCCCGCCCAAAACTGACGGGTTGCAGGGTTGGCACTACCCCATAGAGGCCCAGAATTGCCACCCCCAACAAGGCTAGCCAGACGCTTTTGCCCTCCCGCAGCCAGAGCCATACCAGGTACCCGCCGCCAATTTCACAAATACCAGCCAGCACAAACAGCATCAAAGATTGAATCACTCGTGCATTCCACTTTGCTCGTCACCTTGATCGTCCTCTATTGACGGTTCAAGTCCGCAACTCCAGGGTTAGGTTGCGGTGGAACAAGTTGGCGCAGGCAAACCAGTTTGATCGACTGCATGTGGGCCTGGAGGTCTGGGCTGTATGGAGCGACGAATTTTTAGACAAAAATATAAAATACAGACTATATTAGGCCAATTCAAATCTGAAGTGCACCACCTCTAAAAGCTCATCAGACAAGGGCTCATAGGGTAACCTGAAGTTTATCACAACAACCAGGAACCCCTATGAGCTACCAGCAGCTTAACCTAGATGAGCGA
>JBJTUI010000829.1:0-11539 GCA_046080625.1 Elainella sp.
GCAATAAATCACATCGGAAAGGCGATAACCGAAGAATGGCTCGGTTTAAACCGCACTGATCAAGATTGAGTAGATTTTGTGATAAGCAATGCTGAATTTTTCAATCAAAAAAATGGGCTAATTGCCGAACAAAATCGCGCATCTCGCTGTCTAGCTCTTCGTCCCGCTTCAAATGGTCCGATTGGCTGTTGAGATCTCTCAATCTATGCAATCAGCATGTTTGATTCGAGCCTGTGATCGGTGGTGCGTTTTAGGAGTGGTCAGATGAAAAAAGAACGGTTTCTCAGCGCCCTGTCGCTAACGCTATTGCTCACCAGCCTGAGCGCAGTTGCCGAAGTGCAGCGGGCGGCGGATCCTATGGCGGAGGTGGCTGCTGTGGGCTGGATACGGCCTGATGCAAACGGTAATCTTCAGCCTGATGCACTGCTGAGCCGGGCCGAACTGGCCGGTATTTTGGTGCGGGCGTTTCGGCTAGACCAGCGCCAATCGACCCTGACCACGGTGCCTCAATTTCAGGATGTTCCCGCCTCCTATCCGGCCTATGCCGATATCCAGACCGTTGTGCGCACGGGAATTATGGAGGGCTATCGCGGCGGCCTGTTTTTCCCGGAGCAGCGCATCACCCGCGCCGAAGCTTTTTCGATTATTGCCCAGGCCTATGGGGTGTTTCAGTTTCCTGAAGAAACCATAAATCAGATTCTCTCTGTATACCCGGATGCAGCCAAAATTCCAACCTGGGCTAGAAGATCAATGGCGACTGCACTGCACGAAGGACTGGTCAATTTAGATGCCGATCGAACCATAAATCCGCTCGCTCCCATGACTCGGGCAGACGTTGCGGCCTCTCTTGCGATATACTTGCGACGGCAGAACGCTTCAACCGATCTGCCCTAACGTCCACACCCGGTGTGGCGTAATCCAACACAGCAAATGCCTTACCGGATTGGGTTGCCTTAAGCCCCTTGGTTTTTCTCTAAGCCCAAACCTGACCCTCAAGCCCCGCCAGTCGCTGTAAATCTTCATCAGCACTGTGCGGTCTATACTGCGGGGTCTACATGGTCTGCTGCAAGTTACGTAGTCCGCTGTAAGCTACATAGTCTGCTGAAACTTTAAACTTCATCGAACTTTTGCGAAATTTCGGCAGCCTTTTGCTTGGGTTTGACAAACCCTTCTGATCCCCTGCCTATGCTGAAGGCATCTGTCCGTAATCGGGTAAGGCTATATGGGCCTCTGCTCTCGAACAACTAGCATGTGAAAGTATGGACACTTCATTAACCACCTGTTCCGGTCAACCGGCCACTCTCCAATCCGGTTTGACCCAAGCCACCTCCCCTGAATTCTCCGCCTCTGCTGTTTCTGACTCACCTTCAAGCTCGGAAAACTCCAACTGGCTCCACTACGCTCAACTCCAATCCCATGGTTTCTGCCACCAATGGCGATCCCGCTATAGTCCACTGCAGCCGCTGCGCCGCTGGCTGGATAGTTTGGAAGTCCGCAATGTGAAAACTGCCCGTCGCATCGCTAAATGGATTCCGGCCCAGTGCCCATTTGAACGAGACGTTACCCTGCTGGGGCGTACCGTTGCCCATATTCCTCCCCTCTGCAAACTCAATCCGCTCTACGAACAGCTTGTGACGTTACGCTTTCGCGCCCTCTGCTATTTGGCCGACGAATGCGGGGAAGATATTCGCTCCTACTGCTGACGGGTGGGCCGTTGGGGATGAAGGCCCAACCAGCAGGCAAAGCCGGTAAGCTAGGATAGCCCTAGCAGGGTTCTGGATCTGACCTGATTTGTCCTCTACGCCAAGCGTGGGATCAGTCTGAGAAAAATTAGGCTCAAAGTCGGACCAGTCAAACTCTCCCCTGTTGTCTGCTGTTCTGAGGACTGCACCTTGATCATGGCCGTCGTAAAGCCTGTATTGTCTCTGCTGCTGTTGACCCTGGGCTGTTGTCTGGCAAGCTGTAACGGTGCTGCCCCGCCTGCTGCCCAATCTCCCAGCCCGTCTGCCCCCCCGGAATCGCCCGAGCGGGTGGCTGCTTCCCCGTCCCCAACCCCGAGCCCTTCGTCCCAGGCCAGTCCGGCAGCGGAAAATCTGCTGATCTCGCCCCAGGGGATCGGAGCTGCCCAGCTCGGCATGACCCTGGCTGAGCTCAAGCAGCGGTTGGGGCCGGACTATAGCTTTACGATTAAGTCGCCCTTCATTGTGGATTTCGATGCGATTGCCGTCCAGAAAGCAGGGGAGGTGCAGTATTACATCCTCTACCTGGCGGGTCAGTCCTTCGGCGAAAATGAGCCGATTCAAGGCTTGTTAACTGAAAACCCCAAGTTCCGTACTGCTGAAGCGATTGGGCCGGGAACAACCATCGTCGCGGCAGAGCGGGCCTATGGTAAGGCGACGCTGGCCTATAATGTCGATAACGAGACGCGGGAATACGTGCGGTTTGCCAACCAAAACCAGCGCAACCTCTCGTTTGGTACGGGCTACGGCAATGCGGATAGCGCCGGGGTCTATGCTTCGCTGGGCGGCGGCTACAACGAAACCCAGCAGTTCAAACCCGAGTCCACGATCAAAACCGTCTGGGTAGTCTGTCTCTCCGATGCCTGTGCCCAGGCCAGTTCTGCGCAACCCAGCCCCTAATGTCTCTCGCCAAATGCCCTGGAACCGGCTGGCCCCGACCTCAAACCGATTGCGAGCACACCGAGGCAACCAAACCCATGACGCGATTTTTGACCTCCTGTATTTTGGCCCTCTGGGTGAGTGGGATCGCTATCATCGCCATCCAGAATGCCACACCCGTAGCCCTGCGGCTGCTCAATGCCGAATCGGTAGCGATTCCGCTGGGTCTGGTGATCGCCTTCAGTGCTGCCCTCGGGATGGTAGGAACATCCCTGGCCCTGGGGCTCTGGCAATCTCTGCGCAGCTAGTCTCAACTGGTCTAATCTCAATTGGTCTAACTAGAGGCTGAAGCTGTCTATTGCAGCGAATAGACCTGGCCATCGATCAGCAGGTGGGTGATCCCCTTGGCTTGCAGGTAGGGCCTGACTTTGTTGAAGATCCGGCCATCCGGCACCTTAACGATCCGCTGCATCCGCCGCAAAAAGCGCTTGGCTACCCGATGGTTGTCAAAAATTGGCAGGGTTTTTTCCTGTTTGTCTTCGCCGCCCAGCTGGCCCAGATCGGTAAAATCCTTGAGGGGGCGTGTGATCAGCTCGGATGAGCGATCGACGACCACATAGCAGGTGCGGGGCAGGGAAGATTCGACGAAGGGCAAAATTTGCAGCTGTCCCGCAGATGGGATCTGCATGGAGTCGAGCCCAGACAGGGGATCGGTCAGGCCATCGTCATAGTCATCCAGATCGTCATCATCGTCATCGTCGAGATCATCCAGGTCGTCATCGTCCAGATCATCATCGTCTGCTTCATCTGCTTCTTCAGCCTCGTCCAGATCATCGAAGGGCTGGGAAGCCAGTGTCTCGGGAGTTGCCAGAATCGGAGCCTGACTCAGGATCTCGGGTACGGGCAGGTCGATTGGGTCAGCTTCGCTGCGGGTTAGGGGAGCCTGCTCAAGCTGCGAGAGTTGGGCCACCGAGGCTGCGAGCTGTTCCGCCGAGATGAAGCTAGCGCCTGAGCGCTTGCGCTGACGCCGCTGGGGTTTAGAGCGTTCTGACTCCTCCTCGATCTCTGCTGTCAACAGGCCACCGTCAGCGAACCCCGGCAGCAGATCCTGTTCGCTCTCCTGTCGCCCCTGCCGCTTGCGCTGCATTACAGCCTCGTAGTCTGCCTCTGACAGACTCTGCTTCAAAAGTCGGCTGATGGTGCTTGTGCTAACGCCGAATTCTGCCGCCAAGGAAACAGTGGTTTCGTCTGATTGACAGTAGCGGTCCAAAATTTCTTGCTTATCAGACTCGGAGAGTTTTTTAGGAGGCATGCCAAAAGTTCCAAACGGTCGTTAGCTCTCAAATTGTAGCAAGCACAACAGCGTGCCTTTGCCCTTTTTCGGCGATTTGAATGAAACCATTGCTCTAACCATTCCCCCCAACTAAAGCCGGTTCAGCAAAGCGCTTCTAGCAGCCAGTTGGGCAGAAGAGATGAGTCGGGTTTGATCTCTCTCCATCCTATAGGACAGAGCTCTGATCAGGAGCGCTTGCGTCGAGTTTGGCGTCGGGTAGAGAGGTCGTATTCTAGGGCCGCCCCGATTGCGACCAGACAGCCGCTGAAGATCCAAAAGACTTCCGGCAGCGCGCCCGTTTGATAATCTTCGATGTAATTGGTGGCGTAGTTAAACCAGATATCGGCAATGTAAAACGAGAAGGCCGCCATGGCGATAAACCGCCAGGATAGGGAGAACCGTCCGCCCCAAAAAGCCAGCAGCAGCATCGAGGCCATCACCACCAGAATCACGTCCCCCAAAATGTAAAGCCATTTAATCGGCCCAGCCAACGGCGTCAGCAGCTGTTCGATCGAACTAACCCAGCCTGGAACTGGCTCGGTGATTGCGCTCAGGTCTGGCGTGGCGGCTCCCGAGAGCGCTGGCTCGACAAGTTCTTCAGGCGATGTGCCTGACCAGACGGCAATCGCAATTCCTCCTACCGCAATCAGGCCCAGCAGCAGCCATTGGGGCGGCCTCAGGTTGAGCTCTCTCGAAATCACCGCCCGCAGCATTCCCCAGCCCATAAAAACATAGGTGAGGATAAAGAACAGATCGCCCGGCGATACTTCTGGCTCTTGCTTCAGGTTCACTTCCCAGTAGGCCAGCAGCAGGTTGCCGATGAAATAGGAGAACATCCCCAATCCTAAGGCCAGCCAAACTGTGCCGCCGCTGACGATCTGGCTGCTGCGCCAGTTGCGAAAGCAGAGGAGCCCTGCGACTAAAAACGCCATATTCTCCAGAATGTAAGTGATCTTCTGGTACCAGTCGGGGCGAGCTGTGCCTGGCTCGGTGGTGCTGAAGGTGAGAAAAAACAGCAGCGCAATCACGGCCCAGGCCACGACCGCAAACACGATGTTTTGCACTGACAGCAGAGACGCGCCATTCAGGGAGACTTTCTTCTTCAAAGGATTGTTCCTCACAAGGCTTGGACAAAAGAGCCGTGACCGATCTGGGCAGCGGAGTTGGGCAGGTTTTCCGTTGCTCACCTGTGCTTCTTGCTCACCTGTGCTTCGATCGGCTGGGGCCGGTTGCCCGAATCGACCTGTCACGCGATCGCCATGCCTCAAGCATTATTAGATTATGCCCAAACTCCGGCAAATCGAGGTGCTTTCTTGGCCAAGCGCTGCTCTAGCTGGCTCTGCCTCTGTCCTGCTGCTAAGGCGCTAGATCCACTGTTTACTGGCGTCCGAACGCTTCAGCCAGCTGAGGAACAGGCTGCGATCCTTAGAAGACATATCGCTCAGGGTTTCCATGGCCCGGGCGACAAAGTTAACGTTGCCAAACTGCTGTTTGCCCAGCCGATGCAGCTCTTGCAGCAGTAGATTGAGCTGGGGTTCTCGCCAAGTCGGCACTTGCAGCAGTTCCAAGGGATCAGCCGTCAGCAGTTGATCGATCGTGTCGGGCTGGTTGGCCTGGGGAAACTGGTTTTTTTGAAACAGGGCCGTTAGCTCTTTGCGGAACGTGCTGGCCTGCCGACTGCCCAACAGATCTTCCACTTCCAGGTAGACGGCTTGCAGCAGCAGCAAACAGGCTTGAACGCAGCAGGTCGGCACCTCGCCGCTGGCAGGGGCTGCTTCAGAGGGCTCTTCCAGGCGAATCTTGCCCCAAACGCTGTAGCGTTCTGGTTCTTCTAGCAGCACGCAGGCCTTGCCCCGGTTGTCGGTCAAATCGCGCCACAGGGCACGGGCTTCTTCTTCTTGGGCGGCAGGAAAGACGCTGAGCAGCCGAAAAGTTTGTCCCTGATAGTTCAGAATGGGAACCTGCTGATCTTTCTTGGGATGCTGAACGCTGTAGATTTCAACATCCTGTCGTTTCAGGATAAACATAGTGCTGACCGACTCCTACCCAGATGTGGCCCAGATTTAGCCCAGATTTGCAATCCGCAGATACGAACAGCATTGCAGCGGAAGTTTCCCCGACTCGACTGTTGATTTAGTTCGGCCTTGATGCCATGGAGCCTTGATGCCATGGGGCCGTGTTGCCATGGAGTGCCAGAGGTGCTCGATCCGACCCTCCTCGGTGGCTAGATCCTCGGCTAAGCGGAGTCACAAACGATAGGAACCCAGGCCGGGTGTCCGGATGGCTGTTTAGGGATGCTAGCTGTTTTTGAGATGGTGTTTTTGGGATGGTATAGTGCTGCTCAAGTAGTCGCTTGAGGATGCTCGCCTTTAGGTTGCCCAGGTTTTAGTCAAATCATAACCGCTCAGGCTTGCGGCATGCGGCGGCGCTTTTGACAAATTTTTTGGCTGAAACCTTGCTGATTGTGATTTGGGTTCAGTACAGTAGATGGGAGGCCGAGTGTTGTGGGTTCTGTTAAACCCAATGGGTTTGCTTCTGTTTGCTATCAGTGCTGCATTAACTCTTGTTGCTCCAGTAGCTCAGCTGGATAGAGCAATTGCCTTCTAAGCAATTGGTCGCAGGTTCGAGTCCTGCCTGGGGCGTTCAATTCTAACTTCTCTCGGCTTTAATTTCTCGATCCAGAGCCTCCCTGGTTCGGTAGCTCGGTCGGATGCTGCTCGGCCATATTTGTCACCGTCGGAGTTTCTACACCCCTCTTTCTATGCAGACTCATAGAAAATTGGGATTAGACAGAACAGGTTTGCAAATAGCTCCGATTTAGAAACCAAACGGATTTGCGGTCAGTTTTAGGCGAGAATAGGAGATCGAGCTTCCAATGGGAAGGAATTGCCGCCATGAAAAAATTGATTAGCGGGTTGCAGTCGTTTCAAGACCGCTATGTTGCAACCCACCGCGAGCTGCTGGAGCATCTGGCCCATGGTCAGCATCCCAGGGTTTTGTTTATCACCTGCTCCGACTCGCGAATTGTCCCCAACCTGCTGACCCAGACCGATGTTGGCGATCTGTTTGTGATTCGCAACGCGGGCAACATTGTCCCTCCCTACCGGGCGGCTAACGGCGGCGAAGGAGCCTCGATTGAGTACGCGATTCATGCCCTCGGAATTGAGCAAATTGTTGTCTGTGGCCATTCCCACTGTGGCGCAATGAAGGGGCTGCTGCAATTGGGCAAGCTGGAAGAGCAGATGCCGCTGGTCTACGACTGGTTGAGACATGCGGAAGCGACACGGCGGCTGGTGCAGGAAAACTATAGCAGCTACAGCGGTGAAGAGCTGCTGGAGATTACGATTGCCGAAAACGTCCTGACCCAAATCGAAAACCTCAAGACCTACCCAGTGGTGCATTCGCGGCTGTACCAGGGCAAGCTGAAAATCTACGGCTGGATCTACCTGATTGAAACGGGCGAAGTCCTGGCCTACGACCCCGAAACCCACGCCTATATTCCGCCCCAAACCCAGCTGGAATACGAAGATCGGGGTGGGCTAATTCCAGGTCGCTATAGCAGCACTCAAGCGCCACCCGCTGCCACCTGTGCCCTGCCCTTCGCGGAACCGGAAGCCGCCCCTAGCCGCTCGAATGGGTCCTCAGATCGCTCCGGCTCATCCAGAACCGCCCTGTCCCAGGCTGGCAGGGTAAGTTCAGGAGACCGGGATCTGCCGCCCTGGTTGTCGCCCGAGCAGGCTGAACGAATTTATCGCGGCAGTTCTCAATCGCGGGGCTAGGGGGGCGCTGAGGAGCCCGCTGAGGCCAATTATTTGAGGGCAGGGAGCTGTTAAGTTAGCCCGCTGAAAACAGCCCGCCGAGTGATCATAATCATATTTGAGCGGGCGGTGTGGCCAGGATCGCGTCAAGCAGCGGTTCGGCTCCAAACCGAATTGGGTCGGTGCAGGGGCGCTGGGTCTGCTGTTCGGCTTCGGCAATCGCGGCTCTGGCTGTGGCCTCGTCCAGGTGGAAGGTGTTGAGGGCAATCGCCGTAATCGGGGCTGGGGCAAAAGCACCGCCTGCCGTCGCCACGGTTTCATAGACCTCGATCACCCTGGGCAGTGGTGGAATGGTGACATGTGGAAAGCTCTGGATCTGGGGCTGACCCGCCCGATGTACCAGGATCAGGTGGGTGGGCTGGGTGCCGCGCAGCAGGGGCAGGGTGGCGGTTGAGGCCGGGTTGATCAGCGAGCCCTGTCCTTCCACATGCAAAATGTCCTGGTTGGCTCCGTAGCGCATCACCACCTGCTCGACCGCCCCGGCAGCAAAGTCGATCCGGACGGCATCCAGCGGAATTCCGGCTTCGCCCAACATCAGGCCAGTCTGGCCCGTAGCGATAAACCGCGACTTGAGGCCGCGCTGCCGCGAGACTTTGTGCAGCTCCAGACTGGTAGACATCTTGCCGACGCTCATGTCGGTGCCCACGGTGAGGACGCGCAGACAGGAGAGGGTGCGGGCCTGACCGCTGCCCACGCTGAGGCCCTCAGGTTCGCGCCGCACGTCCCAGATCCAGCGATTGGGCTGCACCAGGGCAGCGAGGTCGGGGTCGGTGGCCATGGGGGTATGGAGCCCGTTCACCACCGAGAGTCCGGCAGCCACGGCCTGCTTCGCCTCCTGCCGCCAGGGTTCTGGCAGGGCACCGCCGGAAGGGGCAATCCCGATCGCCAGCACGGTGGGCCGGTGGGCCAGCGCTTCCTGCACCGAAGCCACAATCGGCACCGATCGGGGGATGCCCGTGACCTGCTGGGCGTCTTTGCCAGCAAACTCGGCGTCAATCACGGCGACAATGGCCAAATCGCTATAGCGCAGCAGCGACAGGCCGGTTTTGCCCCGCGACCCCTGGGAGCCGCCATGCAGCAATATTGCTACCCGATCCTCAGCTTGCAGCACGGTTAACCCCCAATCCTGGTTGTGTGGTTGGTACGAGTCGCCCCTGTTCCAGACGAGCTCCGACAAATGGATCGTCGGCCAGATTCAGGTGGCTGTCTAGATCTAAGTGATGGGCCAGCGGCGCGAGCTGGGCGGCGGCGGTGTTGGCCAGGGCGCTGTCGGAATAGCAGCCAAACATGATTTGCAGGCCGCAGGCTTGGGCCGTATGCACCATGCGCAGGGCTTCGCTCAGCCCGCCCGACTTCATCAGCTTGATGTTAATCCCATGTACCCGGTCGGCCAGTCGGGGAATGTCGCGGCTGTTGAAGCAGCTTTCATCTACAAAAATCGGCAGGGGCGACTGGCGGTAGAGCTGGGGCAGCAGGTCTTCCTGGCCGGGGGGCAGGGGTTGCTCGATGTAGGTGATGCCCTGTTCGGCCAGCCAGTCGGCCATAGACAGCGCTTCAATTAGGGTCCAGCCGCCGTTGGCGTCGATACTGAATTTTGCCCCTGCCGGAGCTACGGCCTGCACAGCTTGCAGCATGGCCCGATCTGCCTCAATCCCTGCGGGACTGCCCAGCTTCACCTTCACGGCCTTGACCTCGACCTGCTGCATCCAGGTCTGCATTCGCTGCTGGGCGGCACTGGGCGAGCTGATGCCAATCGTCACCGAGGTGGGGCCAATCTGCTGGCGGTCTAACCCCCAGAGCTGCCAGAGGGGCAGTCCGGCCCGTTTGCCCAACCAGTCGTGTAGGGCCAGATCGAGCGCAGTCCGGGCGGCGGAAAGCTGGCTATGCTGCTGCAAAATGGCTTCAACCTGCTGGCGATCTAGGGGAGAGCAGGCCGCCAGCTTGGGAGTGAGGGCCTGAAGCTCGGCCACAATTGCGGCGGTAGACTGGCTCCCGGCCACCGCAAAGGGTGAAGCTTCTCCCCAGCCCTCAATGCCGTCTTGCTCAAGCCGCAGCCAGATATTTTCGGTTTGGGCGGTTGTCCCCCGGCTGATGGTCAGGGGAACGCGCTTGTGGACGGTAAACGTCTGGATCTGGATCTGCATGGGGGAAGCGAAGCCAGTTGCGATGGTGGTGCAGGGGATGGTGCAGGGGGGGGCGGTAGGTGACGGTGCGATGAGTCAGGGTGCGATGAGGAATGGTACAGTGAGTGACGATTCAAGTAACTCACTGGCCCGACCCAGCAGCAAACCTGCGTCTGCTCCGGCCTGCCATCGCTGCATCTGAGCCTGTCCCCATCCCGTGACCTGGATCATTCCGTGCTATGATGCCCTCTAACTTTATAGCGCTTGCTGGCCAGCTTCGCTCAGGTTAACCCCAGAAAGTTAGGTTCTCGAAAGCTTTCCCAGATAGCTCCCTAGATAGCATCCCCAAACAGCATCCCCCGCCCGGTTCAATCAGGAGTGTGAGTTTTGCAGGAAGAGATGGCATGAAACTCTCGGTGGTGATTCCTTGTTATAACGAGCTGCATACGCTGGGCTCTGTGGTGCAGGCGGTGAAAGCCTGTCCGATCAAAGATTTAGAAATCATTGTTGTGGATGATTGCTCAGTAGACGGTACGCGCGATTTGCTGCAATCGGGGCTGGCCGATCAGGTGGATCAGGTAATTTATCATCCCAAAAATCGCGGCAAGGGGGCTGCCCTGCGCACGGGATTTGCGGCGGCTACGGGCGATATCGTCGTGGTGCAGGATGCCGATCTGGAGTATGACCCGCAGGAGTTCCCTGATTTAATTGCGCCGATTCTAGCAGGCAAGGCCGATGTTGTATTTGGCTCGCGATTTGTCAGCGGACGTCCCCATCGCGTCGTTTACTACTGGCACATGGTCGGCAATCGCTTCCTCACCATGTTGTCGAACATGTTGACCAACATCAACCTGACCGATATGGAAACCTGCTATAAGGCTTTTCGCCGAGACGTGATCCAGTCGGTGCGAATTGAAGAAAATCGGTTTGGCTTCGAGCCGGAAATTACCGCCAAAGTTGCCAAAATGGGCTGCCGGATCTATGAAGTCGGAATTTCCTATTACGGGCGCACCTACAGGGAAGGCAAAAAAATTGGCTGGAAAGACGGCTTTCGCGCCATCTACTGCATCTTCAAATACAACCTGTTCGCCAAAGTCAAAGCGCCTGTGCTGGAACCGCCGACCGTTGCGCCCTATTCTTCCCTGCGGCGCTAATCAAATTCAGCAGATTTGGGTTCCAGCGTCAGCCCTGTGGCGAAAGTAGCGATGGGAGAGAAATAGCGTGAAGCCTGGTGTCAAAAATAGCGGCCTCCATACCAGCGAGCTACATACCAGCGAGCTAATCATCGGCCTGCTGCTGCTGGGGCTTTCTGTGGTGCTCTACCAGCTCAGCGGCGTCTCGACCAACATCTCTACCGACAACGTGCCCCATACGCTCTTGGCCTTCAACTGGCTGGAAAACCACACGCTCAACCTTGATGCCCTGCGGGACAGCTATTTGGTGAAACGGGGAGACGGCGACCCCCACTATTTTCTGGAGGCAGCCAACGGTCATCTCACCTCAACCTACCCGGTGGGTACGGCGCTCGTCACCCTGCCGTTCTACATGCTATTTTTTGGCTATCTGAAGCTGGTGGCCCTGCTGCAAGGCGGCAGCGCTGGATTGAATCTGGCCAGCCCCGAGTTTGACCCGACCCGGCTGTTTTTT
>JBJTUI010000830.1:0-3613 GCA_046080625.1 Elainella sp.
TACGATGTTTCTGGAAGAGGTCGAACTGCCCTACAGCCTGATTCCGATCAATATTGGTAAGGGAGAACAGTTTCAACCGGAATTTCTCAAAATTGCGCCCAACAACCGCATTCCGGCGATTGTCGATCGGGCACCTGCCGACGGCGGAGCGCCCATTTCTCTATTTGAATCGGGGGCCATTCTCCTCTACCTGGCCGAAAAGGTGGGGCAGTTAATTCCTGCTGAAGTTCGAGGCCGGGCGGATGTGTTGCAATGGCTGTTCTGGCAGATGGGCGGTCTGGGACCAATGGCTGGCCAGAATCATCACTTTAGCCGCTATGCTCCCGAAAAGATTCCCTATGCGATCAACCGCTATGTTAACGAAACTGGGCGACTCTATGCAGTATTGAATAAACAGCTGGGTGATCGTGAGTTTGTCGCAGGCGATTATTCGATTGCCGATATCGCCATCTATCCCTGGATTGTGCCATATGAGGCTCAGGGACAGGCGCTAGAGGATTTTCCTCACCTGAAGCGTTGGTTTGAAGCCATCCAGGCCCGTCCTGCCACGATCCGCGCCTACGAGCGGGCTGAAGCACTCAAAGATCAAACCGTTAGCGTTGAGCAGTCGCGGGATCTGTTGTTCAACCAGTCGGCGGGTACTGTGAAGTAGGCGACGCGATTTGTGAAATTACAGCCGCTAGTGCTGGCACTCCGCTCTGGATTCAGGGCGGTTTTTACTGCGGCTCGCTAGCCGCTGGGGAAATAGCTGTGCAAATAGGCGACTAGCAGGCGTTTCTCTTCGACCCGCAGTTTGGCCCGCAGGGTTTCGTCTGCCTCGGAGGAGACATATTCTAAAACACAGGCTGCTTCGACCGTCACTGTGGCAATCAGCCTTCGCTGTTCGGGGTCCATTTCGGGGGCGCGGGCGGCAAACAGGGCTTCAAAGTAGGGTTCAATCTCGCGGTTGATGTTGTCAATCAGGGCGGTGGCCTTGGGCAGGAAATAGTAGTCTAGCAGTACGGCCCGATAGCCGGGTTGGGAGAGCAACTGGTCGTAGTAGGCGTCGATGATCCGGTCGATGATCACCTGGAGCGGCAGCTCATAGACCGCTGGGCTGAGCATTTGGCGGAACAGGTCGCGCACCTGATCCATGTAGTCGCTGGCTAGGGCTTGAAAGATCGCCGCCTTGTCTGGGAAGAAGCGGTAGAGCGAGCCCACCGAGGTGTTGGCTTGGGCGGCAATCTGGGTGGTTGAGGCGGCTTCATAGCCCACGTCGGCAAACACCTGGGCGGCGGCGGCTAGAATCTGGGCAACTCGCTGCTGACTGCGGGACTGTTGGGGCAAGCGCCTTACTCGCCCCGGTTCTGCTGGGGCCTTGCCCAAAGCATCAGAACTTTCGGGGACAGCGGGCATTGATTTAACTCATGCGACTGGACTTCATTCTATCTAAAAATCTGTCCAAAAATGCGAAACTTTCTTCACCTCTTGACAAACGTGAAACTTTTTTCGTATTCTAAAAATGCGAAACTTTTTTCATGTTTGCCCCACGCCTGGGGAAATTTTTATGGCTTCGACCACGATGCAGACATTGCAAGGTCTGTTCACAAACTACCGTTGGTCCATCTTGCGAACCTATGGCCTGACGCTGTTAGAAAACCTATTTGAGCTGCTTTACCCCTGGGCTATTGGGGTGGCAATTGATGGGCTGCTGCAAAAAGACTATGCTAGCCTTCTGCCCCTGGCGATTGCCTGGATTATCCATACGTTTATAGGCGTCAGTCGGCAGATCTACGACACGTCTATTTTTACTCGCATCTACGGCAACCTTGCGACTTCAGTGGTGCTAGAGCAGGCTAGACGCGGTGTTTCTACGTCCCAAATTGTGGCTAGATCGGCGCTGTCGCGGGAGTTCGTCGATTTCTTTGAGCAGGACATTCCCCAGATCATTACGACCCTGTTCAGCTTTATCGGGGCGTTAGCAATGCTATATCTTTATGATTCACAGATTGGTAGCTATTGTCTAATACTGTTGCTGCCTTTGCTGGTGATCAACCATATCTATGCCCGTCGTTCGCGGCGCTTGAATCGGCGGTTAAATGACCAACTGGAGTCCGAGGTCGAGGTTCTGAGCAAGCCTGCTCCAGCGGCAATTGATCGGCACTATCGCCTTTTAGCCAAGTGGCGCATCCGGCTCTCGAACGCAGAAGCTGCTAATTGGGGCGTGATGGAACTGTTTGTGATTGCTCTGTCGGTGGTGGTGCTAATCCGTACTGTCACGTTACCTCATACGCAGCCCGGCGAGATTTATGCTGTGATTGCCTACTTCTGGAACTACGTCAGCAGTCTGGATGATGTGCCTCGTTTGGTACAGCAGTTCAGCCGCCTGCAAGATATCGGTGAGCGGATGCAGGTGAGTGAGCTGGAACTCAGCGAATGTTGAGACAAAACCTCTGCTTGAAATCACCCATTTTCAATTACAGCGGTTTTCAGATCAATCAACCACAGATTGATAGTTGGGTACAGGGGCACCGCCCCCACACCCCTTCCTTTAGCTAACTAGCTACATTTCGCCCGAGTATTTCATAAGCACTGCCCAAGCCAAACCTGCCCGTACGGTTGCGAATACCGAAAGGCGGGATTGCCATGACCAGATACACCGCATGGTTACCCAATCTGCCCAGGTAGGTTTGGCTTGGCAAAATAAACGCTAGCCCCATTAGTAGAAGTATTGGGGCGCTACTTACCCCTCATAAAGTGATATTCGTCAACGACTTCAGGCAACACCCCAACTGGACAGTTTTCAAATCCCCCTTCGACTTCTAGGGCTGCGCAGCCTTTGTGCTCCCGCTCGTATTCTTGGGAGCGTAGAATGGCCTGCCGTCTTGGATTTGATCCGCCTTCAACGCTCGATACACTCAAGAGATTCTGAGAATTATCATACTGACAAGAGGTCCATTTCATCATTGGAGCCATCTCCGCGTTCAATAAACGATTGATCCAAAGTATAGACCGATTCTTCAGGCAATTTTTTACCCTGCTGAGCCCCTTATCAAATCATGAGAAACCGTAATCTATTGTCACAGTTGTGGTGGCTCTGCTTGTTCTGAGTGCTGCTTGTCATTTGCAGTTGTCTCTGGGTTTCGAGCCTTGGGGACTACGCCCCCAAACCCCCTGTCAGGGGACGGCGCGTCCCCCGACCCCCCCTCCGATTTGATGGTCGGTGAGTAGCGCAGTTTCGCTTCGCCTCGTGGGGTTCGAACAAAGGGGCTTGGGGGAGTAGGGCTAGTCCCCGCATGGAGCAGCAAATACTTTCTGCTTCACTTTGGCTTGCTCCGCCTCGCACTGCCTCGCCTTTAATTCCATCCTCCACCCTCCACCCTCCACCCTCCACTGCCCGATACCCTCTCCACTCTCTACCATCCCTTTGTTCGGCCCCTACGAGGCGAAGCGGAACCCTAACACCTACAGATAACCTAATTGGAGGGGGTGTCGGCAGGGCTGATTCATTGTAGGCAAGGGAAAACTTGCTCCCATTGATTCGCCAGCGCTCGTTTGGCAGATGCCATCGAAGTGAAGCCTAACTTACGCGCCACATTGATAAATATATTCCGCACTACTGACCAGTTCGCCG
>JBJTUI010000831.1:0-4582 GCA_046080625.1 Elainella sp.
CTGCCTGGACGAGCTGGACAGCCACCTGACCAACCAGCGCTACCTCTGCGGCAGCCAGCTCACCCTGGCCGACCTGCGTCTGTTTACCACCCTGTTCCGGTTCGATACGGTTTATCACAGTCTGTTTAAGTGCAGCCGTCGCCGCATCCAGGACTACCCCCAGCTCAGCGGCTACCTGCGCGACATCTACCAGCTTCCGGGCGTGGCCGCCACCTGCAACCTAGAGGCCGTGAAGCGCGACTACTACGGCAACTTGTTTCCGCTGAATCCAGGCGGCCTGATTCCCGACGGACCGGAGTTAGGCCTGACTAGACCCCATGGCCGAGAGGCTTTGGGCGAGTCGATCCAATTTGCTCAGTGAGGTTTAGCAAATCAACTGGAGCAGATCGAACTCCTGCCGAATCTCGATCAGAGTGCGATCCAGCAGAGGCTCGAACTCTAGAAAAGGCAGCAGCTTCTGGCGGTTGCGGGTTTTGAACCAGATGGGAATCAGGGTCGGAATTAGACCTGGAAGCACCTTCAAGACTTCGCCGTATAGCCAGAGCACCCCCTTCTCGCGGATCATGTCCTCGTACATGACATCGACAGCTGGCGTATTTCGCATTTGCCGGAAGCGCTGGAACGTGCAGTCACTCGTCCACCAGAACAGCGGCAGGATTTTTAGCTCGTCGTACATGCCTGTGTCACAGCCGTAGATCACATGGCCAACATCGTGGGCCTGCAAGATTCTGGCGAACTCTGGCGGCTGGGTTTCCGGTGGCGTGACGTGAGGATTCAGGGCATAGTATTCGGCCAACCCTTCCCGCAGCGTCTGAGTACTGGACCTGTGCATGTAGCGAGGTCGGCTCATTCCTGTAATTCCGATACGATACTGTATCGTAAATTATAATAGCAGCCATGAATCCGGACGATAAAAAGCCACCCAGCAAAAAACTAGCCGGTAGACCCCGCAGCGTTCAGTCCCATCAGGCCATGCTGCAAGCCACCCTAGAACTGCTGGCGGAGGTGGGCTTTGATGCCATGAGTATTGAGGCCATTGCCGCGCGGGCGGGAGTCGGCAAAACGACGATTTATCGGCGCTATACCTCCAAAGCAGAGCTGGTGGCAGACGCAATTGAAAGTATTCGGGAAGAGGTTGTGATCCCTGACTTGGGCAGCCTGTCAGCCGATCTGGAGGCATTGGTGCAAGCTGCCGCAGACATCACCCTTAGCCCGCTCGGACGCCAGACCGTTGCCATGATTATCAGCAGTGCCTCCAGCAACGCTCAATTTGCCGAGATTTACTGGACCAAATACCTCCAGCCCCGCCGCAAAACCTTTGCAATAGTCCTAGACCGAGCCAAGGCAAGACAGGAAATTGCTGCCGATCTGGACCCCGATTTGGCCTTTGATTTGATCAGCGGCATTATGCTCTACGCTTTGCTGTTTCAGCCCACATCCGAATGGACGACCTACGTCAACCGTGCCGTGACGTTCTGGTTTAACGTGAGTTCAGAGCAGCGAAGCCGCTGATATCAGATTTAGCTGATTGGACGTTAAAGCACCTTCTCTAGAAACTGGCAGGCGCGCTCGCTACGGGGGTTGGTGAAAAAGACTTCTGGCGGGGCATCTTCGGCCAATCGGCCCCCTTCCAGGAAGAGAATCCGGTTGGCAACCTCGCGGGCAAAGCCCATCTCGTGGGTGACGATTGCCATGGTCATACCGCTGCGGGCTAAACCCTTCATCACGTCCAGCACCTCTTTTACCATTTCCGGGTCAAGGGCCGAGGTGGGTTCATCGAACAGCATGATTTCTGGCTGCATTGCCAGGGCTCGGGCAATCGCCACCCGCTGTTTCTGGCCGCCCGAGAGGCGGGAGGGATAGACTTCAGCCTTTTCGGCCAGACCTACCTTGTTGAGCAGATCCATACCGATCTGATCTGCTTCTGTCTTCGACAGTTTTTTCACTTTGCAGGGGCCATAGGTAACGTTCTCCAGCACGGTTTTGTGGGGAAATAGGTTGAAGTGCTGAAACACCATGCCCATGTTCTGGCGGATTTTCTTGATGTCAATCTTAGGCGTCGTGATATCGACGCTATCGATGTAGACGCGGCCCCGCGTGGGAACTTCCAGCAGGTTGAGGCAGCGTAGAAAGGTGGATTTGCCGCCGCCTGAAGGGCCAATGATGGCAACGACTTCGCCTTTTTGAATCTCAGTCGAGATATCTTTGAGAACCTCTAGTTTGCCAAATGACTTGCAGAGAAACTCGGTCCTAATCACTTTTACGCATCCTCCTTTCAAAACGTTGTGCGAACCAGGTGAGCGACATGACCATGACGTAGTAGATCAACGCTACGAAAATCAGCGGCTCAAAATAAATATATTTTTCGGCAGCTACCACCTGTCCCCGGCGGAGAATATCGAGTGCTCCCACTGTTGAAACTAGAGAAGAATCCTTCAAAAGTGCGATACTCTCGTTCACCAAAGCCGGTAGGATATTTTTGAATGCCTGTGGCAATACGATATCCCACATCATGAGTGGATAGGCAACACCCAGCGTCATGGCAGCTTCTCGCTGGCCCTTGTCCACTGCCAGAATTCCTCCCCTAATTGTCTCAGAACTATAGGCGGCTGAGTTGAGGGCAAAGGTAATCACACCCGCCAGAAAGGGCGGAATCGCATAGCCAATCAGCTGGGGGGTGGCAAAGTAGATTAGGGCTAGCTGCACTAGGAGCGGCGTCCCGCGAAAAATTGAGGTATAAAAATCAGCAAACCATTTTAGCGGTCTAATACTTGAAATTTTGAAAACCGATAAAATTGTGCCCCAGGTAAACCCTAACAGGGCCGAAACAATTGTGAACGAGAGGGTTACCCCAATTCCACCCAGAATATAGGGAATGTTGGGAGCGATTTTACTAAAATCCAGGTTTAACCCGGCCTGCCCAACCAGATAGAAACTGGGCAGGGAGAAATTGGAAGGGGAGACTACCCAAGAGAACACCATGCGCAATTAATTCCTCACACCAAACAGTTTTGTCTCATAATTCGACACATTCAGAGCCTCTGCTGATCTTAGATAGGAAAGAATTTCACCCCCAATCCCTAGTTGAGGTCTGATACTAATTCCTTTGAGGCTGCATATTATAAATGAGGGCCAAGGCGGCTTTACCCCCCATAAGGACGGAGTCCCCCCACCCGCTCTTTGCAGGTTCATAGAAAATTGGTCTGAATGGCCAAAATCCAGTTTTTCGCCTAACCCCGAAGCATGAGCGGCAAGATCTTACTATGGGCAGATGACTGAAACAGTAGCTAAAGCAGCAGATGGGGATGTATAGAGAGAATGGGGGAGAAAAGCAGGATCCAAACGGTGGAAATCCTGCTCCTCCGCATTGCTCTCGCGCTAGCTCTGCTTGGGCGCAGGAGAGTCAGCCCCAAACCACTTGGTCACTAACTCCTTCAGCTTGCCGCTGGACTGCATTTCCTGCAGGATTGGGTTAAACTTGGCCACAAGTTCCGAGCCCTTGGGGAACGCAATAGCCGAACCCGCCTGTTCCGTATTAGGAATGGTGTTGAACTCCAAATCCGGGTTTGAACTGACAAAACCCTGGGCTACCGTGTCTTCCATAATTAGGGCAACCACCCGGCCCGCCTTCAGTTCCTGCACCATTTCGCTAATCCGGTTCAATGCTTTGACGTTGACGCCCTCGAATTTTTTAGCGGCGGTTTCCTGGATGGAACCCAGCTGTACGCCCACGACCTTACCGCTGAGCTGGCTGGGGCTGGTCAGATTGCTGCCCTTTTTGGCCACGATGGTATTTTTGGCCTCGTAGTAGATCTCGGAAAAATCAACGTTCTGCTTGCGTTCTGGGGTCGGCGTCATACCTGCCATTACAAAGTCAGCCCGCTTGGCTTGCAGGGCCGGAATCAAGCCATTGAAATCGATGTTGTCGATTTTCAATCCATAGCCTAATTTCTCGGTGATGTATTTAGCAATGTCTACATCAAACCCAACAATCTCCTGGCTACCGCTGGAGGTGTTGATGAATTCGTAGGGTGGGTAGTCAGCTGAGGTGGCCATAGTCAACGTTGTTGCCCCACCGCTGCTGGCATTGTTGCCCGCGTTGCAGGCTGAAACAGTGATAACCGTCAGCAGGGCCGCCAAGCAGGCCGTTAATAGAAAACGTAATCTTTTCATAAAATCCACTGAGTCTTCAATTCTTAAGGAGTCTTGTAAAAATAACCTGAGCAGGCAAGGGGCTTAAGCCCCTTGTTCAAGCCAGTAGACCGATCCAGGTGATCAACTTATTCGTACAAGCTGCCAAGTTACTGCTAGATTTCCAGCCTAACGATAGCATTACAGCCTAGAACGAGGAATAAATCCCAAGATACAAAAACCACTGCCGTTAAAGAGTCAGCGGCGAACAAGTTAGCCAATTTGTAGCAAATCAGTCTTTAGTTTTTCTAGGCTTTGTTGCATAAAGCAAAAACTGACAAGTTAGGGTTGAGATGGATTTGATTAAGCTGTAACCGGGTAGCTGTCGGGCTTGCACAGTTGGATCATGCGGTTGAGCGCTGCACACTTGATGAATAACTCCACCGCCTGG
>JBJTUI010000832.1:0-14804 GCA_046080625.1 Elainella sp.
TAGAGGACGACCATCCCGGCGAGAATCATTATTCATCGCCACAATCCGATAGCTTGCCTCAAATTTCTTGCCGAACCGCTTCAATCGCAGCTTGATCATGCCTGAAAATCTTGCTCCTAGGATTAAAAATGCTTGCCGCAGCCCTTAAACTTCCTGCCTGCCACCCTTCCGCTTGCCACAGCTCTCTAAGCCTAGCCAGTTGCGTCGAGCGGCGATAAATTGACCGGTAATCACGGCAAAATCATCCGGCCAAAAATTGGGCCTTTCAAATCATAGCGCAAATATTTTCCTGCTGTCTCTATTTTGCGCAGAGCGGGGGAAGCCCGCTTCTTCACACTTGGAGGTCGCTCAAAGCCTGCGGGTTCCATCAATCAGCAGTCAAGAACCCCACTCAAGGACCCCACTTCAGTCCTGGGCACTGGACAGCTCTTGCAGCAGCGTGGATGCCGCCGTCGAGTCGAGCGGTTCAGAGAACAGGAAGCCCTGTCCCTGTTCGCATTTCAACAGCTTGAGCTGGGCCATCTGCCGGTCGGTTTCAATTCCTTCGGCCACCACATTCATGCCCAAGTTCCAGGCCAGCCCGATCACAGTCCGCGTGATTTCCAGCTTTTCCAGATCGCTGTCGGCGCTGTTGATAAACGACCGATCGATCTTGAGCGTGTCAATCGGGAACCGATGCAGGTAGCCCAGGGAGGAGTAGCCTGTGCCAAAATCATCAATCGCCAGCTGCACCCCCAGCGCCTTGAGCTGCTGCATCATCTCCGCTGCCGCAGTCGCATTAGTCATCACCACCGTTTCAGTGATTTCTAGCTTGAGGCAATGCGGAGCCAGCCCCGTCTCCTCCAGAATATTGGCGACCTGTTTAACCAAATCGAACTGAGAGAACTGCTTGCCCGACAAATTAACGCTCATGGTGACGTGATCGGCAAGCTCAAACTGCTGCTGCCACTGCTGCATCTGATGGCAGGCTTCTCGCAACACCCACCAGCCAATCGGGATAATCAGGCCCGTTTCCTCGGCCACCGACAGAAAATCGGCGGGCAGCAGCAGACCACGGGACGGATGCTGCCAGCGCAACAGGGCTTCAAATCCTTGCAGGCGCTGCTGGTTCAGGGTGAGGATCGGTTGATAGAACAGCCGGAGTTCCTGGTGCTCGAAGGCATGGCGCAGCTCGCTTTCAAGGTGCAGCAGCGTCACGGTTTTCTCGTGCATGGTAGGTGCAAAAATCGTGTACTGGCCGCTTCCCGAGGCTTTTGAGTGGTACATAGCCGTGTCGGCATCGCGCAGCAGCTCTTCCTTGCTGTGGTAGTTGCCGGTATTCAGCACCAGCCCAATGCTGCCATTGATAAAAACTTCCTGCCCTGCCAGCAGAAAGGGAATCTTCAGCTCTTCCTGGATGCGCTCTACCAGCCGAATGGCATCGCGGGCGTCGGAAATCCCTTCCAGCAGAATCGCGAATTCGTCACCCCCCAAACGGGCGCAGATGTCAGTAGAACGGAGACAGCGCCGCAGCCGTTCAGCGGTTTCTACAAGCAGCTGATCGCCGACCAGATGACCAAGGCTGTCGTTGACAATTTTGAAGCGATCCAGATCCAGGAAAATCACGACAAAAGGTTTCTGGCGGCTAAAGCAACTGATCGCTCGCTCCAGTCGATCCACAAACAGCACCCGGTTGGCTAACCCCGTGAGTTCGTCGTGCAGAGCTAGGTGGCGCAACTGTTCTTCGGCCTGTTTACGGCCCGATACATCGGTTTGGGAACCCGCAATTCGGTAAACCGCGCCCGTCTCATCCCGAACCGCCAGCCCTCGACTCAGCATCCAGCGGTAGCTGCCGTCCTTGTGGCGCAGCCGAAACTCGCTCTCAAAGTGGGCCGTTTGGCCTTCGCGATGGTGCCAAAGTTCAGACTGGACCCGCTCGTAGTCCTCGACGTGAATTCGGTCGAACCATTCGTTAGGATGGCTGCCAATCTCGGAATCGGTATAGCCCAGCATGGATTTCCAGCGGGCTGAAAGATAGAGCTGCTGGGTCTTGAGATTCCAGTCCCAGAGGCCATCGTTGGCTCCGCTGGCGGCCAGGGCATAGCGTTCCTCACTCTCTCGTAAAGCAACCTCAATCCGCTGGCGTTCAATGATTTCGTGCTCTAGCGACTGTTTTGCAACTTCGGCGGCCTCGGCCCGCACCAGCGCCGCTTCGGCCTCCACCATCACCGCTTCAACCCGATGGCGGTCAATTGCGCTTGAGGTGAGGCTAGCAACGGCCTGCAAAAACAGGCCATCGTCGTTCGAGAAGGCGCGTCGGGTTTTGCTGTGGACACTCAAAATCCCAAAGGGTTTTTCAAAATCAGTGACTAACACACTGATGCTGCTGATAATTCCCTGCTTTTCCAGGAGCTGGAGCCCAGTAAATCGCCGCTCGGTAGAGAGGTTCTCGATCACGACGGGCTCTTGGGTACGCAGGGTGTAGTCCGGCAGCGAGTCGGGCGCAACCACCACGATTTCAGCACGATTGCACCGATTTTCACCCACGGTTGCGCGTAGCTTGAGACCGCTCTGGTCGGGCACCAGCTCAAAAATATCGACCTGATCAACCTGAAGCACCTGGCTAACCAGCAGCGCCACGTGATCTAGCAGTTCGGTGATGTCCACTTCCTTCAAAGCCTGCTGGGCCAAGGCCGCCAGGGCTTCTTGCTGCTGGGAGCGCCGCTGAAGCACATCTAACATGCGGCCAAACTCGCAGGTCACCTGGAGAATTTCATCCCGGCCTGAACAGAGATCAGATTTGGGCAGGCGAACCGCCGTCAGGTTGCCTTCGGCTACTTGCAGGGCAGTGTGGCTGAGATATTTGACACGGCGCAGCACCGCCCAGTAGACCACAACCATCAGGGCCGCACTTTGGGCCGATATCCCCATGGCTGAGGTGAGAATGATGGAGCGAGTGACTGCTGTGACCGCTTCGTTACGCGGCTCAAGGGAGGTATAAACAGCAATGCTGGCGACTGTTTTGCCTTCTACAACTAGAGGCAAGATGGTTTCAAGCTTGGCTGCGGTTTCTGCAACGATCTGGTTGGTCTCACCGGTTAAGACTGCCAGAACATCATCTCTGCGAGCTGTTGCTCCATTCTCATTGGAGGAGGTCCACAGCACGGGGCTGCCGTTGACGATACGGTAGATGTTGATCTCTAGCAGAGAAGCGTCATAGCGCTTGAGCTCCTGTAGAAACCGGCTGGTGGCGGTTGGGTCGGTGAAGCTCTGGGTCAAACCAGTGCTCAAGTCGGCCTGGACTGCGTTAGCAATCTGACGCGCCTGCATCTTGTAGGTTTGATCAATCTGACGCCGCGCTGAAGCGATCGCGTTCGTGCTCAAGGCAGTGGCGGTCACTACAGCAATTGCTGCCAGCGGAATCCCGATTTTATCTGCAATAGGTAAGTACTGCTCTACCCATCGCCCAATCTTACCCAGCCCATGCAATCTGTTCATCACAAAAACTGTGATCCCTCAATGAAGCCAATCTGCCTCACCAAGGTTTGATCCGGAAGACTGAGTGCTTGACCAATCCTTGGTGAAGAAATTATGAACCTAGAGTTCCCCGAATTTTGTTCGGTGCTCGATCCAGGCTGGTTCAGATTGGCATACGGGTAATACCAATTCTTTTTGAAGCTGGCAAAACCAATGGGGGCCAAGGGGGCTGCGCCCCCACACCCCTCGTTCTATACAGACTCACAAAAAATTGGTATGAGTCAGCGGGATTTCTACTGGTTCAGCAGCTGGCGGTAGGGCCGGTCTACCCCAGAGGCTGAGGACGGGCCTGGGGCATTGAGCCTGAGAAAATCATCCTAAACTAAGGATCTTAAAAAGGGGTGCGGGTTGATTTGAGCAACCAGCTTTTTTCCAAAACCTCAATTTGGCGGCGTAACTTGTAGCGTTGATAGCGACGGCGAGCAATTAAAGCACAGAGGAGGAGAACAGGCAGCAGCCAAACTGTACATCCTATTGTGGCGTTAGCATCAGGTGATGCGGGTCCGGCACTGTGGGGATTAGCTGGAGTTTCAGGGCTGGTCGTTTGGGGAGAAGCGGCAGAGAGAGCGGGAAGCGGAGTTGTCAGGAAGGTGAGAGGAGCTTGTTGCATGGTGACCTCAAGCAGGAGTTAGAAATTTTGAGTCTTTATTTCTCAGAATGGGCGACCTCTTTGAAAAATCCAATGGAGAAACTATAAAGAAGTGGCTAAAGGTAACTCAAAATACTAAATTTTCTGTTTTCCCTCTGACTGAATTAAAATTGTGCCACTTTCTGAGACTTGCGCTATACAGGAGTGCAGTAGATCACCGATGCGTTAAAAAGGCTATGATTCGCGGTACAACTCAATCCCTGATTCGATTTTTGCTCGTTCGGTCAAGTTGGTTAGGCTGGTTTGGCATTCTGGCGATGGCTACCTCTTCAGTGCCGTTCGCTATGGCTCAAACGAGCGAGGCTCCTGGTATAAAAGCCTGTCTCAACATGGCTGTGATTAAGCTGAGCGGAATTCCCCGGTCGGAACTCACCACTACGGATATCTCGACTGGTACAGATGGCTTAGTGCAGATTAACTGGGTAGCTCGCGACGGTCGGGCTGGCTTCTGCCGAGTAGATGGAGCTAACCAGGTAACTGAATTCGGTATTAAAGCCAGCGAAATCACGAACCCGCTGATCTACGGGTCTTCTGACTGGACTGCGCCTGCCGGAACTCTGGTCTGGGTGATTACCGATGGCGGGAGCCTTAATCTGCGCAGTAGTCCCGGGGGTGAGGTGGTCGGCATGGTTCCCAACGGTACGCAGCTAGTGGTCACTGGCCGCACCAACTCTGAGTGGGTGCAGGTTGAAGACGGCAACTGGGTGTCGCAATATCATCTGGCGCTGCACAGTGGAGCAACCAACCGGTTGGAGGCTCTGGGAATTCCGCCTGCCAATATCAACCAGTCCAAAACTCCAGGTGGTGCTGCTCCGACTCGGATTGTTACATCAAGCGGCGGCAGTGTGAATGTTCGCAGTGCTCCCGAGGGTGAAATCATTGGCAGCCTGGACAATGGCGCTACGATCGCCCTGACTGGCAGAAACAGCGGCGATTGGGTCGAAATTCAAGGCGGTGGCTGGGTATTTTCAGCTTTTGTGCAGCAGTAAGTAGGTCGGTGCAAATATAGAACGGTGGGGGCTTGGGGGCTGTGCCCCTTCACTGGTTCCTGGGTTTAATGAAGGCGGCTACTGAGAACGAATCCGAGGGCTGCTAGACAGCAGGGGCTTTATTGCTGTGGGCCTTGCCTCTAAACACCTGCCGCCCCAAGCAAAAGCCACGCATACAGTCACGCATTAGGATGGGGCAGAGATTAACTCTGCCCTATTTGTTTGGGCTACCAAGTCAGGGAACTCAAAGTCGGGTGGTTTTTTGGGGTTTTACTGGGTCATGAGTTGGTTCAGGACTCAGGTAGGAATCAGAGGGGCTTGTCCACTGCCTCAGACGCGCAACCGAGTGAATCTAGCCGATACATTAGGCAAAATCTGAGAAGAGCAACCTCGAATATTTTTCGGCTTTACTAATAGGTAGACAGGAAACTTTGTTGAAGTTGTACTGTGCTGAATTCAGCTAATTTCTAGAAGTTTCTATTTGTCAACGCTCTATCTTTACTAGAGGTTCCTGTAGCTTATTTTCAGTAAGTTCAATTCTTCAGTATCACAATCTATCGCTGAAGCTTGAATACCTAGAGAAGGTTTTGGGTAGTTTAGCCTTGGAATGGTTCCACATATAATTCCCGCATTTAGCTCCAGCGTTAGGAAGCTGAAACAGTTCCCTTGCCTACACAAAGCCAGCTAATTGCTAAAAATTTCTGATAGTCAAAATAGGGAAATTTGATTCTGAAAACTACTTGACGAATGACCTGCAAAATGCGTCCAACCCTTGACGCACTTAGCCAACTCCTGTCGCATTTTGCAAAACTTCAATTATTTTGAGCACAGACTCGGAAATATGTCAAGAAATGTAAATGACTGTTTCTGTTTTTTTAGAGATTTGTGTCAGTTAAACGGTTAAACGCTCATCTGGTCTACGTTTTCTGGTAAAACACACATGTGACGTTTTGCGTTCAGCAGATGACAGCTAGGTTGTTTAGTTCGCTAGTTTGGCTCTATTGGCCATGTTACCTAGATAGCTTGGCTGGGCCGCTGGCTTGACATGTGGGGAGAAGCGATTCAAGACACAGGCAGAGGCAGGATAGCCTACCTTTGGGGCCATTCTGCTAATTGCCCAGCTATTACCTGTGTTTCTTGCTGTATTTCATCGCTCTGCCTCAGCGCCAATTCTGAACGAAGATTGCCAGGTGCTCTGGCCCTGTCACCCCAGCTGCCATTGCCTTTTCAGGCTGACCTGTGCTTGCCAGATTTAACACAAACCCTTAGAGACCGATTTTGAGAAGGAGCCTAATCGCATGTTCACTCACGTCAAGCCCACGATCAGGCATATCGTTCCCGATGACCTCCAGGGGCGAAAGCTGATCAAGGTGGTCTATGTCGTGCTAGAGCCGCAGTACCAGAGTTCGCTCTCAGCGGCAGTTCGTTCGATCAACCAGAACAATCCCGACATTGCAATCGAAATTAGCGGCTACTTGCTGGAAGAATTACGCAGCCCCGAAAACTACGAGGCTCTGCAAAAGGACGTGGCCCAAGCCAATGTGTTCATCGCCTCGCTGATCTTTATTGAGGAGCTGGCCGAAAAGGTGGTGGCCGCCGTAGAACCCCACCGCGACCGCCTTGATGTGGCCGTAGTCTTTCCCTCCATGCCCCAGGTGATGCGGCTCAACAAAATGGGCAGCTTCTCAATGGCGCAGTTGGGCCAGTCTAAAAGCGCCATTGCCCAGTTCATGCGGAAGCGCAAGGAGAAGTCGGGCTCCTCGTTCCAGGACGGGATGCTGAAGCTGCTGCAAACCCTGCCCAAGGTCCTGAAGTACCTGCCGATCGACAAGGCCCAGGATGCGCGTAACTTTATGTTGAGCTTCCAGTACTGGCTGGGCGGCTCTGCCGAGAACCTGGAAAACTTCCTACTGATGCTGGTCGATAAGTACATCACCAAAGACGAGGGTAAGTCCAGCAAGCCCGCGACCTACCGCGACCCCGTCACCTATCCCGATCTGGGCATCTGGCATCCGCTGGCCCCGCGCATGTTTGAGGATCTGAAGGAATACCTCAACTGGTTTGGTTCGCGCCGCGATATCTCGGACGACGTAAAAGACCCGCTGGCTCCCTGTGTTGGCCTGGTCTTGCAACGCACCCACCTGGTGACGGGCGATGATGCCCACTATGTGGCGATGGTGCAGGAGCTGGAGAGCATGGGCGCGAAGGTGGTGCCGGTGTTTGCCAGCGGCCTGGATTTCTCCAAGCCCGTAGACGCCTTTTTCTACGATCCACTCACTAAGCAATCTCTAGTAGACGTGGTTGTGTCTTTGACTGGGTTTGCGCTGGTTGGCGGTCCGGCTCGTCAGGATCACCCCAAGGCGATCGACGCGCTGAAGCGACTGAACCGGCCCTACATGGTGGCCCTGCCGCTGGTGTTCCAGACCACGGAAGAGTGGCAGGACAGCGATCTGGGCTTGCACCCGATCCAGGTGGCGCTGCAAATCGCGATTCCGGAGCTGGACGGCGCGATTGAGCCAATTATTCTGTCGGGTCGGGACGGCAACACCGGCAAGGCGATTGCTCTACAAGACCGGGTTGAGGCAATTGCCCAGCGGGCGATGAAGTGGGCCACCCTGCGCCGCAAGCCGAAGCTGACCAAGAAGGTGGCGATTACCGTGTTCAGCTTCCCGCCCGACAAGGGCAACGTCGGTACTGCCGCCTATCTGGATGTGTTTGGCTCGATCTTCGAGGCGGTCAAAGCCCTGAAGCAAAACGGCTACGACGTGCAGGATCTGCCCGAATCGGCCTCGGCCTTGATGCAGGAGGTGATCCACGACGCCCAGGCCCAATACAGCAGCCCGGAACTCAACGTCGCCTACCGGATGTCGGTGCCGGAATACGAAAAGCTGACGCCCTACCACCACCGGTTGGAAGAGTCCTGGGGTCCGGCTCCCGGCCATCTGAACACGGACGGCCAGAACCTGCTGGTGTTCGGCAAGTCGTTTGGCAATGTGTTTATCGGCGTCCAGCCCACCTTTGGCTACGAGGGCGACCCGATGCGGCTGCTGTTCTCGCGCTCGGCCAGTCCCCACCACGGGTTTGCGGCCTACTACACCTATCTGGAGCATATCTGGAAAGCCGATGCCGTGCTGCATTTTGGCACCCATGGCTCGCTGGAGTTCATGCCGGGTAAACAGATGGGCATGTCGGGCGAATGCTATCCAGACAGCCTGATCGGCACGATTCCCAACCTCTACTACTACGCTGCCAACAACCCCTCCGAGGCCACGATTGCCAAGCGTCGCAGCTATGCCGAGACGATCAGCTACCTGACGCCGCCTGCTGAAAACGCCGGTCTGTATAAGGGACTGAAGGAGCTGAGCGAACTGATCGCCTCCTACCAGACCCTGAAGGACGGGGGCCGCGCCGTGCCGATTGTCAACGCCATCATCGACAAATGCCGCCTGGTCAACCTGGACAAGGACATTGCCCTACCGGAAGGCGACGATGCCTCTACTCTCAGCGCCGAGGAGCGGGATACGCTGGTGGGCAAGGTCTACATCAAGCTGATGGAGATCGAGTCGCGCCTGCTGCCCTGCGGTCTGCATGTGATTGGTAAGGCTCCGACGGCAGAGGAGGCGATCGCCACGCTGGTCAACATTGCGGGCATCAACCGGCCCGAGGACGAGATCCAGAGCCTGCAGCGGATCATCGCCAGCAGTCTGGGGCGCGACATCGATGACATCTACAAGCAAAGCGACCGGGGCGTTCTGACTGACGTACAGTTGCTCTACGACATTAACCAGTCCTGCCGCGCAGCTGTGACGGCAATGGTGAAGGAACAGATCGACGCCGAGGGCCGCGTCTCGAAAGTCACCAAGCTCAACTTCTTCAACCTGGGCAAGAAAGAACCCTGGATCGAAGCGCTGCACGAGGCGGGCTATAGCCAGGTCGATCCAGAGCTGATCAAGCCGCTGTTTGAGTATCTGGAATTCTGCCTGAAGCAGGTGACTGCCGACAACGAGCTGGGGGCGCTGCTGAAGGCGCTGGAGGGCGAATATATCCTGCCCGGACCTGGCGGCGACCCGATCCGCAACCCGGACGTGCTGCCTACGGGCAAAAACATCCACGCGCTGGATCCCCAGTCGATTCCGACCAGCGCGGCGGTACAGGGAGCGCAGATTGTGGTAGACCGGCTCTTGGCTCGCGAACGGGCTGAGAACGGCGGCAACTACCCGGAAACGATCTCCTTCGTGCTCTGGGGCACGGACAATATCAAAACCTACGGCGAATCGCTGGCCCAGGTGATGCTGCTGGTCGGCGTGCGTCCGGTGGCGGATGCGCTGGGTCGGGTCAACAAGCTGGAGCTGATGACGCTGGAAGAGCTGGGTCGGCCCCGGATCGACGTGGTAGTCAACTGCTCGGGCGTGTTCCGCGATCTGTTCATCAACCAGATGAACCTGCTGGATCGGGCGATCAAGATGGCCGCTGAAGCCAACGAGCCGCTGGAGCTGAACTTTGTTCGCAAACACGCCCTGAAGCAGGCCGACGAGCTGGGGATCAACCTGCGGCAGGCTGCCACCCGCGTGTTTTCCAACGCCTCTGGCTCCTACGCCGCCAACGTCAACCTGGCCGTGGAAAACAGCACCTGGGAAAACGAGGCCGAGCTTCAGGACATGTACCTGGCCCGCAAGTCGTTTGCCTTCAACTCCGATAACCCCGGCATGATGGACCAGTCCCAGACGATCTTTGAGTCGGCCCTGAAGACGGTGGACGTGACCTTCCAGAACCTGGACTCGTCCGAGATTTCACTCACCGATGTCTCCCACTACTTCGACTCTGACCCGACCAAGGTGGTTTCGCGGCTCCGGGGCGACGGTAAACAACCCGCCTCCTACGTGGCCGATACCACCACCGCCAACGCCCAGGTCCGCACCCTCTCGGAAACGGTGCGCCTCGACGCTCGCACCAAGCTCCTGAACCCGAAATGGTACGAGGGGATGCTGTCCCACGGCTACGAGGGCGTGCGGGAACTCTCGAAGCGCCTGGTGAATACGATGGGCTGGTCGGCCACGGCGGGCGCGGTCGATAACTGGATCTACGAAGACACCAACAGCACCTTCATCAAGGACGAAGAGATGCGCAATCGGCTGATGAACCTCAACCCCCACTCGTTCCGCAAGGTGGTCGGGACGCTGCTGGAGGTGAATGGCCGCGGCTACTGGGAAACCAGCGAGGAGAACCTCGACCTGCTGCGCCAGCTCTACCAGGAGGTTGAAGACCGGATTGAGGGGATCGAATAGGGCCGGCAAGCTGAGTTTGAAAGCTGAGTTTGGAAGCGAGCCCGCTGAAACTGACCTCAGCTTAAAGGCCGGCTCGGTCTAGCCAATCACTCGAAAACCAGGGGACTCTGCTCTCCTGGTTTTTTATTGCGAGAAAATCCATAGCAGTTGAGATGCCAGTTCAGACAAACGGGGTGTGAGAGCGTTACCCCCAGCTAGGGGCTCCACCCCTGTACCCCATCCTGATCAACCCTTCGGTTGGTATATCAAGTTTCTGTGAAGTTCAACCTGAAACTGAGTTAATACAGCTTATGAAAAATTGATTTTGCTTTACTAAAGCTAGCTCAAATTTGCCTAAGTTGACCTTTGTCAAGCGTATTACCTTATACATTGAGCAGTGCTTGAAACTGTAGAGACGGACTTTTTAGCTCCACTGAATTGTGATTAACCCAGAAAACAGCACGGTTTGTCCCCATCTCCATCTGAATAGGATTCAGCATCGCTCTATTCTGGGAAGCCGGCTACCCAAAGTTGAACCAGCAGTAGCTGCTTGCAATCATGGTTGTCTGAATCACTTCATATAACTGTCTGTGATCTGAAGAACAGCTGTATGAAGTCTCTGTGAAGCCAGTTGAGTTATTTTAGATATCTCGTGCTTAATGACATTAAGTGTTGCAATAATCACTTGTCTATTCATGCTCCCCATAAAACTACCCCTATGAAAGTCTTGCTTCTCTGGCCGATTCTGCCCGATTCTTTTTGGTCCTATCAAGAAATGATCGATCTGCAAGGTCTAAAAACAAATAGTCCTCCGTTAGGACTCATGACCGTTGCTGCCCTGCTTCCCCAGAACTGGAAGATGCGACTGGCCGACCGCAATGCCCGTCCCGAAACAGAAGCAGACTGGGAATGGTGCGACCTGGTGATTATCTCAGCTATGTTGGTCCAGAAAAACGATTTCTGTGGGCTGATTGAGAAAGGGGTGCGGCTGGGTAAGAAAGTGGCAGTTGGTGGGCCATTACCTACGTCAGTGCCTGACGTGGCAAAGCAGGCCGGAGCCCATTACCTGATCCTAGATGAAGGTGAAAATACAATTCCCCAATTTTTAGCCGCCCTGGAACGCGGTGAGGAAACGGGCATTTTCCGCTCTACCGAAAAACCTGACGTTACCCTAACACCGCTACCCCGGCTAGATTTAGTGAATCTGGAGGACTATTTAACTGTAACGATCCAGTTCTCTCGGGGCTGTCCGTTTCAGTGTGAGTTCTGCGACATTATCAAGCTCTATGGGCGCAAATCGCGCACCAAAACTCCAGAGCAAATGCTGGCCGAGTTTGAACAGCTTTATCAGACAGGCTGGCGGCGCATGGTCTTTTTAGTTGACGATAACTTCATCGGCAACAAGCGCAACGCTAAGCTATTCCTACAGGCGCTGATCCCCTGGATGCAGGAGCGTGACTATCCATTTATTTTGATTACCGAAGCCTCGCTCAACTTGGCCGAGGACGAAGAGCTGATTGATCTAATGGTGCAAGCAGGCATTCGCTCGGTATTTATGGGAATTGAAACCCCTGATGTCGATAGCCTAATGGTGGCCAACAAGGCTCAAAATACCCGCAACTCCCTGATTGAATCCTGCCATAAGATAACTAGGGCAGGCATTCAAATCATGTCGGGCTTCATCCTCGGATTTGATGGCGAGAAGCCAGGGGCGGGGCAGCGAATTGTGAAATTTGTAGAAGAGACCAACATTCCGATTGCCCAACTTGGCATGCTGACCGCGCTGCACAACACCGATATGTGGGAGCGCCTGAAGCGTGAAGGTCGGCTGTTGGAAGACTGGCTCACCACCCAACAATCCGTTGACGATAAAATTCTCTCTCCTCAAAAAGCCCTGATGAATTTTGTGCCGACTCGCCCAGTCGAAGAGATTGCCAGTGAATTCATCGAAGCGTTTTGGGCTCTGTTCGAGCCGATGAATTTTCTGAAACGGACCTATCGACACTATATGATGATGGACGAGAATCGGGTTTGTGCTCCTCAAAAACGGACTGTTTCTTCACAAGAGTTTAAGTCATTCTTGGCTGTCTGCTGGCGTCAAGGCGTAGTACGCTCAACCCGGCTTCAGTTCTGGTGGCAACTTGTGTCAATGGCGCTCAAGAAGCCGAAACTGTTCTATGAGTACACGGGTGTGCTGCTGGCAGGCGAGCATTTCTTCAAGTTTCGGCATGAGGTGCGACAAGAATTGGAGCAGCAGATCGCAGCCATCAAACAGGCAAAACTCAGCCAAGATGAACAGCCTGGCCCGAGCCAACGGCCCGTTACAGTCGGGACTGCGGTAGAGTGAGGCGGTCGGGTCGATACCGCCACCTCCAGAGCCTTGTTGAGTAGCTCACAGGCCAGGGTTTACGGCAGCCCCAAGGTAGCCCTGGCCTCGCTTTCTCGCACTGCTCCGCAACTTTGCTGAGTCTATCTGAGAGTTTTTGCGTAGCCCAGAGCCAGAATTGCGCCGAATTGGATCTGGGTTCTCCCAGATCTCAGCCAACCCGCCCACCTCATTGCCTTGGTCAATTCAGTAGCTTAGAACTATCAAAGCTGACTGATTAGGATTGACACGATGAAAGGTTCCTGTTTGATCGATTTCTACCACGATTGGAGTATTGAAGTTGAGCCCAAGGAGCAGGGCTTTGGCGCGATTTGCTATTCGCCCTACCGCAAACGGCTGGTGCTGGATCGGTCCTACGCCTCGGATGTTGAAGCCCTCCAGGCTGCCAAGCAAAAGATCAATGAAGCACTGGCCCGCATGGCGCTGGCTGCCGTAGTTCGCGAGTTTTATGAAACTCAGCAGCTCTCGTTTGAGGAGTGGAATTCTCTCCACCAGAATCTGACCGTAGCCTAGGGTTTGTGATCAATTAAGTCAGAAACCTTACTGATCTGACTAATCAGACACTTATCTAGAGCCTTATCTAGAAGCATTACCTGGTTAGGGGGAGTTCTAGAATATTCACTGGAACAGTCCACCTCCCCCGAAAATGGTACGCCGCAAAAGCAGGGTCTGCCGCGAAAGCAGAGTTACTGCAACACGGTTTTAGAGACAATCCGGGTTTTCTTCCGATCGGCCTCCGACAGTTCCTCCCCATCTTGCAGTCGCGTCGCGTTATCCTGCAACACTGTCGCCGCATTGTAATCGCCCATCTGAAGCGCCGTCTTGGCTGCCGATTGCAGCATAGTTGCGGCCCCAGCCCGATCGCCCTGCACCAGCTTCATCTCGGCAATTTGGGTTTGACGATATTTAGCCAGCGCCAGCACATGTTGCTGCACCTGGGGGTTGATCGCAGGCTGGTAAAGATTGGCGGCCTCAGCCGTCACGATCAGCCGCTCAGACAGCAGGTTGGTTTCGCCACTGACCGGATCGTCGTAGCGCACTTGAAGTTGGGCAATCGGCTGTTCACCAATAGCCATTTGGCCGATATAGAGATTGGTTAACACCACGCGGGGCGCATCCAGCATCAGATCGCCTAGACGCACAGCGTACTGCTCCTGGCCTGTTTCTGAGGGCTGCGGCGCAGCAGCCAGCTCGATTGTTTCAGGCAGAACCTGGGCGATTGGCTTGAGTTCGGCCAACCTAACCTGCGGCAGCAGCGAGATCAGCAGGTGGGCATTCGTCAGGCCAACCGACTGGACGCGGTTAAACAATCGATTGAATTCGCCCACGGCCTCTTCCGGATTTTGAATGTAGGCCAGGGCACCGCCCGCCGCGTCGGCAATCTGCTCCAGCACGTCCTGGTTCCAGTGGTTGCCAAACCCCAGCGTGCTCAGCGTCAGGTTATAGCTAGCGGCCAACTGGGCTAACTTCAGGCAGCGCTCGTTGCTGCCATGCTCGTTTTCGCCGTCTGTCAGCAAAAACGCCTGGGAAATTGTGTCTTTTTTGGCCTTGGCCAGTTCTTCGATACCCAGCCGCATGCCTTCGTCGATGGCTGTACCGCCGCTGGCCCTGAGCCGGTTGATCTCGACCTTGACCTCTGCCGGATTTTCAATCACCTGGCTGGGCACCAGCACCTGTGCCTTGTGGTCGAACACCACAATCGAGAGCCGGTCGCCCGGAGACAGATGATCGACAATTGAGTGGGCTGCCTGCTTCACGGTTTCGAGGGGACGACCGTTCATGGAGCCACTGTGGTCAAGAATCAGACAGAGGTTGAGGGGCGCTTTGTGGGCTGACTCGGCAATGGCGTTGAGCGAAACAGCGAGCTGCCGCTGGCTGACTGCTTGGGCCGCATCTAGGTTGACATCATTCAGGGCAGCTTCCAAACCTACTTTCATGGCATTCAAAATCCTGGACAGTGAGGGAATAGAACAGCGAGGAATAGCTTGACCATCAGCAGA
>JBJTUI010000833.1:0-15759 GCA_046080625.1 Elainella sp.
GGGATCATTCTGGCCGTGGTCACGATTGCCATGATGGTCTGGGCCTATGGCTATACGGAACGGGTGCAGGGCAACGGCCTCGACCGGGAGCGCTGGCAGACCATGGTGTTTACTACGCTCTGTCTGGCCCAGATGGGTCACGCCTTTGCGGTGCGCTCCAGCAATCGCCTGATGGCCGAGGTCAACCCGTTTGCCAACCCCTATGTTTTGGCGGCGGTCAGCGTCACCAGCGTGCTGCAAATCCTGCTGATCTATGTCGAACCCCTGCGCAACTTCTTCAACACCCATTACCTCAGCGGCCTAGAGCTATTGATTTGCGTTGGCTTCAGCTCCCTGATTTTCGTCTGGATCGAGCTGGAGAAGCTGTTCATTCGCTGGTTCATGACCGAGAAGAAGTCGGCTTAATCAACAGCAATGCGGCCTGCTGGCAGCGTTTTCTGGCCAGCCTTCACGGCAGCGTCACTCAGCGATTGGTGACTTCAGCGAAGTTTCTTGAAGTTATAGCGGACGGGGAACCCCAGTCTCGAAAAAGGTCACAGCACCTGTCGTGATCTGTGTTCCCCCCAAAACCTATGGCTGTCAAAGGACAATCGCTCGGCATTGGCCTCAATGAGGTCGCGTTCTATTCCACCCAACTGCCGTTCCTCGACCTGTTTAAAACCTCACCCGGTTGGATTACCCACAGTGACACCGAATGGGATACCCAGGAATCGGCCCAGCTCGACCGGGATGAAAATGGCTGGGTGCGCTCCCTGCCTGCTACCCAAACCAACTCTCAGCCGCCCCGCTACAACCAGATTGGCACCCTGATGCTGTGGGATATTCCCAACACCTACCCGTCTGGGCGCTATGTGGTGGTCTATGACGGCGTTGGCACGATGGACTATCGGGGAGCCCGGAAAGTTGATGCCGCTTCCCGGCCCGGACGGGATGTAATCGAAATCGACAGCTCCGGCAACGGCCTCAACCTGCGGATCACCGCCACTGACCCCAACCGAACGGGAGACTATATCCGCAATGTCCGGGTATACCGCGAGGCCGACCTGCCGTTGGTCGAACTAGGTCTCACCTTTAATCCCGAGTTTCTCCAAAAAATTAAGGAGTTTGGCACCCTGCGCTTCATGGACTGGATGCGGGCCAACTTCACCCAGCAGCGGGAATGGAGCGATCGACCCAAACCCAGCGACTTCACCTGGGGCACCCAGGACCGGGGAATTCCGGTTGAGATCATGGTCGAACTGGCCAACCTGACCGGCACCTCCCCCTGGTTTACCATGCCCTACCAGGCCAGCGATGACTATATTCGCCGGTTTGCCGAATATGTCCGCGCCAACCTCGACCCCAACCTCCAGGTTTACGTCGAGTTCTCTAACGAAGTCTGGAACTGGGGCTTCCCCCAATCCCAATATGCGTTGCAGCAGGCCAGGGCTCGCTGGGGCGATGTGGAGGGTGGCTGGATGCAGTGGTACGGGATGCGCACGGCCCAGACGGCCCAGATCTGGAAGTCGGCGTTTGGTCCAGCCTCCGGTCGGGTCACGGCGGTCATGGGTACCCAAACCTACTGGCAGGGACTGGAGAACTACGCGCTCGATACGCCCGCCTGGGTAGCGGAAGGCAATCAGCCCGCCTGGAAATCGGTGGACGCCTACGCGATTGCGGGCTACTTTTCGGGAGGGCTGGGCTCGTATGACAACACCCGCACCGTGCTCTCCTGGCTCAACGACCCGGACGGGGGCTTTGGCAAAGCAATTCAGCAGCTGCGCTCTGGTGGACTATTGCCCAGCGGCGATTCCCTAGCCGAAACCTTCAAGGTGTTTCAATATCACGCCCAGGTGGCACGGCAGCGGGGGCTGAAGCTGGTGGCCTACGAGGGCGGTCAGCATCTGGTCAATAGCGGTATTCCCAACGGCACCCAGGCCGAAAACGACCGGTTGAACAATTTTTTTATCGCCCTCAACCGCCGCCCCGAAATGCAGCAGCTCTACCAGGAGTTGCTCAACGGCTGGAAGGCAGCTGGAGGCGAATTGTTCAATCACTTTGTCGATGTCAATCAGCCCAGCCGCTACGGCAGCTGGGGGGCGCTGGAAAACCTCACCCAGACTACCTCGCCCAAATATGCGGCCTTGATGAATTTCATCCAGCAGAACGACCGCTGGTGGACCGAATCGGATACGCAGCGCAAGCTGGGGCTATACCGACGTGGGACTGCGGCGAACGATACCTTGAACGGCGGCAATGACGACGATATTCTGCTGGGTGGGGAAGGCAACGACATCATCAACGGCAGTGTCGGCAACGACCGGCTACACGGCGAAGCTGGCACTGATTTAATCCGGGGGGATGCCGGAAATGACCGGATTGTGGGCGGAGCCGGAGACGATACGCTGGATGGCGGCGTGGGTGAAGATGTCATGGCGGGCAGTGTGGGCAACGACACCTACCAGGTCGATAACATTAAGGATACGACTACGGAAGCCGCCAACGAAGGGGATGATACGGTTCAGGCCACCGTCACCTCCAGGCTGGAAGCCAACCTGGAGAATCTCACCCTGACCGGCAGCAGCGCCATCAGCGGTACGGGCAATGACCTGAATAATCGCCTGACCGGGAACGGGGCGAACAACACGCTCAGCGGCTTGGCTGGGAACGATACGATCGTGGGCGGAGCTGGTAACGATATGATTTGGGGCGGCAGCGGTGACGATGCCATGACCGGCGGTACGGGCAACGACACCTATGAGGTGGACAGCAGCCTGGATGTTGTGACTGAAGCCCTCTGGCAGGAGACCGATACGGTGCAGGCATCGATCAGCTACCTATTGGGCAGCAATGTGGAAAATCTGGTTTTGACCGGCAGCAGCGCCATCAACGGTACGGGCAATAGCCTGGTCAACAGTCTCACGGGCAACGGGGCAAATAATGCGCTTGAGGGCGGCGCGGGCAATGATGTCATGACGGGTGGCGCGGGCAGCGACCAGTTTGTCTATGCGGCAACAATCGCCTACAGCAGCTCGGCCTTTGGCCAGGATAGCATCACCGACTTCAGCAGCGGCACCGACCAGATTGTGCTCGATCTGACGGCGTTCACCGCCCTGACCAGCCGGGCCGGGTCCGGCTTCAGCAACGCCAGCGAGTTTGCCATTGTCACCAGCAACACGGCGGCCCAGACCAGTCCGGCCAGAATTGTCTATAACCGGCTGAACGGCAACCTGATTTACAACCAGAACGGCGGCACGGCTGGATTCGGTACGGGCAGTGTGTTTGCGGTGCTGAGCGGCAATCCCACAATTGCAGCTAGAGACTTCCTGATTCAGCCCTAATGTTCTTCTGATGTCCTCCTGACCCAAGATCTGTGTTGCTGGACACAGCCGTTCTTAAGCAAACCCCTATCTGTCAACAGATGGATGGATTGCAGCCTGGCGAATAGCTTAAGACATAGTTGACTCCGCTGACGCTCTCTTCGGTGTACCTATGACGAGCCGCTCTCCTGACGGTCTGAAACATGACGGTTTAGAAAATGGAATTGCTGCGGATTTTGCCAATCCCGCCCTCGACTATTCGATGATCAACCCGATCGATCGGCCCCAGGTGACACGGCAGCTGTCCGAAAACATTATTCTGACCACGGTTGATGATCTGTACAACTGGGCCAAAATGTCGAGCCTGTGGCCGTTGCTCTACGGCACTGCCTGCTGCTTCATCGAGTTTGCTGCCCTGATCGGCGGTCGGTTTGACTTCGACCGGTTTGGTCTGCTGCCGCGTGCCGCCCCACGTCAGGCCGATTTGCTGATTCTGGCGGGCACGCTGAACATGAAAATGGCCCCTGCTACCCTGCGCCTCTACGAACAGATGCCCGATCCGAAATACGTGATCGCCATGGGGGCCTGCATGATCTCGGGCGGCATGTTCAGCATGGATTCACCCACGGCAGTGCGCGGGGCCGACAAAATTCTGCCGATTGATGTCTATATTCCCGGTTGTCCACCCCGTCCGGAAGCCCTGATGGATGCGATTGTCAAACTGCGGAAAAAGATCGCCAACGAATCGCTACAGCAGCGGGGCCAGATCGGCCAGAGCCACCGCTATTACACTGTCACTCATCAGATGCAGCCGATCGACCCAATTTTCACGGGCGAGTACCTGCGGTCGGCATCCCGGCAAACGGTGCCAGCCAGCGTCAAAGCAGCTTTGGACGACCAGATTCCGCCTGCGCTCCTGACCCAGGATACGCGCGATGCCCAGCTGGAACGTACCGATCCAGCCCTGAAGGCGGAACTGGATCTGGCCGGTGAACAGAAGAGTGAAGGCACGACGGAAGTAGGGGCATAAGTAGAGGCATAAATAGGAGCGTAAACCAGACTCCTACCAGCTCGCGACCCGCTTGAACTCGGCTGCGTAGGCCCGCAGAACTTTCGGGTCAGAACAGATGAACCGCACGGTGCCAATTGCAGTATGGTTCAGCAGGAACTGGCTGACCGTAGCAAACGCGATCTGGGCGGCCCGGTCTGGAGGGAAACCCAACCTGCCCGTACCCATGGCTGGAAAAGCAATCGAATGCACCCCCTGGGCGGCGGCCAACTCCAGACAGCTCTGGTAGCACTGGGCCAGCATCTCGGCTTCCCCGCTGTTGCCTCCCTGCCATCTGGGGCAGACGGTATGGATCACCCAGGCTGCAGGCAGATTAAATCCTGGCGTGATTTTGGCTTCCCCTTCTGCACAGCCCTGGAGCTGGCGGCAAGCTGCTGACAGATCTGGACCCGCCGCCCGATGAATTGCCTGGGAGATAGCGCTGCGATCGGAGAGAGAACGGTCGGTAGAATTGACAATCGCCGCCGTGTCCTGTTGGCTAATATCGCCGAGCTGTGGCCCCCGGTCGAAGGCGTACACCAAGCTCGTATGCCCGCTGCTGCGCCTGCTGCTGCGTCTATAGGACTGGTGAGCCGCCAGTTTGCGGTAGCTGGAAAGTTTGCGCTCCCTCAACTGCTGATCCAGATCCTCCAGCGCTGCGGCTTCAGGGGCTGCCATCGGCAGGTTAGAGCTGAGCATCTGCCCCTTGGTCTGCTGCAAAATCTGGCTGGCTGCGCCGTAGTCGCCTCGGTCTACCAAACGCACGGCTTCTTTTTTGGCTCTGGCGGTCATCATCAGGGCAACCTGTTGCTGCACATCTTGACTGAGCGGCAGCGCCTCAAACAGGTCGCTGGAAACAACCGGCAGCCGCAGGACAACCTGGGTTTGCTGGATCTGCTGTTCCGTATCGACCCAGGTCAGGTGAAGGCAGCAGAGATCGGGCGCGGTGGTCGAACAGGTGTTGAGATCAAAAGCTGGAATTTGCAGTCGCACCACGACCTCAATCGGGCTACCAAACAGCAGGTTGGGCAATTTGAACTGGCCGGTTTCGTCCACGTCTAGGTCATTCAACAGATCGGTTACTGCAACATTCGCCTGGGGTTTGATCGCTAATCTCACAGCTTTACCAAAGGTGGTCGCCAGTCCTTGCAGCTCCTGTTCAAAAATGCTGGGTAGCTGTTCGGCATCGGCGATGTAATAATAGTTGCCGTCACCGCTGCGGGCCATGGCCTCCAGCAGGTCTTCGTTGTAGTCGTCTCCCAGTCCCAGGGTGGAGGTGCTGATCCCCCGTTGGGTCAGCCCATGCACGTCGCTGGCAATCAGATCTGGGTTGGTTTCGCCGACGTTGGCCAATCCGTCAGACAGCAGGATAATCCGGTTCAGCTCAGCGGTCAAAGCCTGACTCACCTGAATGCCGCCCTGCACCCAGCCCGCATGCAGCGCCGTGCTGCCGCCGGGTTGGATTTGCCTCACCAGTCGGGTAAAGCTGGCCCGGTTGTTGGCGGGCGTTGTGGGAATGGGCGTTTCGACCTGATCGTCAAAAATCGTGACGCTGAGGCGATCGCTGGGCAACAGCTGCTCGATGGCGTAGCACACGGCCTCCCGGGCATAGTCAATCTTCTTGCGAGTAGACATTGAGCCGGAGTGGTCGATCACAAACCCCAGGTTCAGGGTAGGGCGGGGGCGATCGGCGATCGGAGGCTGGGGCGGCGTAATTCGGACAATCAGATCCAGCGTGGTTGGCTGATCAGCACAGAGCGCAGCACGCAGGGGGATGAGATCAATTTGGGGTGTCATGGTTTGGGAGATTTGCGGTTTGATGGTGTGAGTAAAGTTAGAATTTGCCAGATTCGTTGCAGCAGGGTTTGCTGCTCTTGGGCTGTAACAGGCAGGAGAACATCACTGCGAATATGCAGCTCAAGACCGGGCAGAATTTCGTGACGTATCCATTCGCTGTGTGGAACAGTGGACGATGGGTATGGGGAGGGCAAGCTTTTCGCCTGTGGCTGCACCGACCCTGGCTGCACCGGCTGAGACTGCACCGACCCTGGCTGCACCGACCCTAGCTGCATCGACTGCGATCGCGCTGCATCAGACTGGCGCTTTTGCACTTGCTGTAGAAAAGTTAGGGCGGGATTGGCCGGAGCCACCGTGAGTTGAACGCTCCCCTGCAAGAGTTCCTCCAAATCAGAATTACTTTTCGAACGAGCCAGAGTATTGATCACGCTGGCCCCGTAGCCTTCGGTGAGCAGTCGTCGCACCACCAGCACTTGCAGCAAATGCCGGTAGATGTATCGCGCTTCTCGTCCTGCTTTCAGCGGTTCGTCCAGCATTCCCTGGCTGGTGTAATGTCTGACCAGTCGAGGCGTGACATCCTCTCGGACGCGAGTTTGCACTTTCTCATCTGGTAGAAACTGGGGCAGAAGCTCGTTTGCGACCTGTACCAATTCCTCTAGCGACCAACTGGGGTTTTGCTGGGCGACCTGCTGCAATGTTTTCATGAACCCATGTTAATCATGACAATTCCAGCTGTCAATAACAATATCAATTGTAAATTAGACTTGAAAATCTGGCTGTTTTTGAAGAGGTGGCGGGTCTAATGGCGTCGAGCCCGTTTTGGGTAAACACCAGCGGCTCAACTTGAGTACAGGCGGGGGTAAAGTGCCTGGAAGCGCAGCCAGGCATCCTCTAGTTCAGGCGGAACAGGCTGGGGCAGAGTTGGGGCAGCCGTGATCTGCACCGGGGGAAGCGCTGATGCATCTTTGTAAACTCCGATGCCTAGACCCGCCAGCTTTGCGGCTCCCTGGGCTGAAGCGGCTGAGATCGAAATGCTGTAGAGCGGCACTTGCAGCACCGTTGCCAGCAGCTGTCGCCATTGGGGTTCCAGGGTGCCACCGCCCGCCAGTTGCAGCCGAGAGACCTGACCGGGAGCAATCGCCTCCAGCCCCTGTTTAATCGCAAAGGCCACCGCTTCCAGGGCCGCCCCCATCAAGTGCGATCGGGTATGGTGCAGGGCCAAGCCGACCCAGGCTCCTCGGGCGTCCGGGTTGAGGTGGGGGGTGCGCTCGCCGGTCAGGTAGGGCAGAAAGCTCAGACCCTCACAGCCGGGTGGAGCGGGGTTGGCATAGACCTCGGGCCAGCTGAAGCCCAGCAGAGTCCGCACCCAGTCCAACGCCAGTCCGGCATTTTGCATCGCGGCCAGGCGATACCACTGGTCTGGCAGAGCCGCCCGGTAGAGGTGGGTGCGCAGGGTGGGATCGGCCTGGGGTCGGGCGACGGGCATGGCGATCTGGGCACCTGTGCCCACGGTTAGCTGGAGGGAGCCGGGTGTGAGCAGGCCGCTGCCCAATATTGCTGCCGCCGTATCTGCGGCCCCGGCAACTACGGGAATTCCGGCCTCTAGGCCCAGATGCTCAGCTGCTTCAGGGGTGAGCGATCCGGCAATCTGGCTGGAGGGAATCAGGTTGGGCAGCCAGTCGGTGCGGAGGTGCAGCGCTTCCATGACTTCAAACGCCCAGCGATCCGATGCCAGGTCAAACAGCAGGGTTCCGGAGGCATCCGAGGGTTCGGCCAAGACTTCCCCGATGATTTGCAGCCGCAGCCAGTCCTTGGGCTGCATTGCCCAGCGAGCGGTGGCAACGATTTCGGGCTCGGCCTGCTTCAGCCAGAGCAGCGTTGGGCCAGCCATGCCTGCGGTAATGGGGTTGGCCAGACGGGTTTGCAGGGTGGCCGGGAGCCGCTGGTATTCAGCCAGCACCGGGCTGGAGCGCAGGTCGGCCCAGAGGATAGCCGGACGCAGGGGCTGGCCTTCCTGGTCGGTCAACACCACGCCATGCATCTGGCCCGAGAGCCCGATCGCCTCAACCGGACGCGCCGCCTGGGCAACCACCTGACGCACCGCCGCTCCCGTCGCCCTCCACCAGGCTTGGGGATCGGTCTCGGCCCATCCGGGCTTGGGAGAGTCTACCCGGTAGGGTTGGGCCGCTTCGGCGAGCACGGTGCCATTGGCATCTAGCAGCAGAGCTTTAACCGAACCTGTTCCCAGATCAATTCCCAGCAGCATAATCTCCTGGCTTAGCGTTTCAGCATCGTGTCAAACGGTCAACTGGACTGCAAAAATCGATTTCTTCAATGTTCACATATGATATGCCAAACTGAACCAGGTTATTGTCTTCGCCGGTTGCTTCAATTAGCCCCAGTGCTTATACGGCATTCAATAGGCGGCTTTCATACAGATTTGACTGTTTTCAGCCCCAGCGCCTTCTATTTCGCTAGACGCCACAGCATATTGACGCAGTTCGCCCTTCCCGTGAAGGGAACTGTTGGCAAATCAGCGGGACAATAGGGGAAGTCTAGAATGACTCCTTCCCAACGCCAACTCGCTATGAACGTGAAATCTCTCGTCTCGGCCCTGCTTATCCTGATCGCTGCCGCAGCGCCCCAAACCGCAGGTGCTGAGGTCTGGGTCAATCCCACCATGCCAGGTGTATACCTGCTGGTCAATGAAGCCTTTTCTGCGACCCAGGAGATGCTCCAGTCAAACGAGCCATCGCCCCAAATCGCGACTCAGCATTTGGAATGCGGCCAGAATGCGTCGGGGATGCGGGCCACGGTTTGCACGACTAGAGATGGCAGGCTCCGAATTGTGCAGCCGATAGACACAGACGAGCCCCGATTCCTGCTCCTCCTCAAGGACGAGACGGGCAGGGTGACGGCGGCTGAGCTGACCACTGTGGGAACTGCCGGAGACCAGCACTTAGCGGCTGGGGAGTCGATTCGCTTCTTCAGGCCGTCGGAGATTCGGGAACTCTCCCAGTTCTAGGGCAAGGCAGCAGGTCGGCCTGCTCAGGCCAAGCCTAATCAGAACAAACCTACTCAGGCCAATCGAGCGGCGAATCCCGGATAATCAGGCAGAATTGCGGTACGGCGAGGCGAGCTACCGGGCCAGAGCCCTGCAAAATCTACCGAAGGCTGGGTTCTGTACTCCAGTGAGCAGCCTAGCGCCCAGAAGCAGCCTATAGTAGAGGGGAATTACATCCACTGGCTTGACTTCGCCCCATGACGATCAATCTATCCCACCTGCCCGATCTGGCCGACTCGTCCCTGCGAGCTGTTCTGTATCGCTATTGGCTGGAGAACGGGATTCCCCATGCGCTGCGGGCCGAGCTGTATCACGGCGAACAGCTGGTGATTCGAACCAGACCGATCCATTGTCACGCCATGACCGATCAGGTCTTTAAAGCATATCTCCAGTCGCTTCTCGATAGCTTCAGCCAGCATAGTAAACTGCGTTCAGTTTTCTTTCAAGAATTTGTAGACCTAAAAGTTTCACGCTATTTCTGCCCGGTGCAGGGCTGCCACCTCAGTCGCAGCTACTCGTTTGATGACCTGCTGTAGACCTGCTATAGAGACGGGTGACCGTAGTGAATAATCGCCAGGAAGCGAATCGGCAGTTCAATTAGAGTTTCGGGGCCGTGGGGCACATCGCCGCGAAAGGTGAGCGAATCGCCCGGTGAGAGCAGGTAGGTCTGCTGGCCATGGCGGTATTCCAGCCTGCCCTCCAGCATGTAGATAAACTCAATGCCAGGATGCTCAAAGGTGGGAAACACCTCAGAAGCATCGTCCATCGTGATCAAAAACGGTTCGAATAGCTTCGTCGGCCCCTGGTCGTAGGCCAGCAGGTGATAGGTATGGCCCCGCTTCGTGCCGCGCCGCACCACCTCCATCCCTCCCCCCTGTTTCACCAGCTGCGCCCCGCCCTGCGGCACATTGTAATTGCGAAACAGCGTCGCCATCGACACCCCCAGAGCCGCCGCAATCCGCGATAGAGTCTCCAGGCTAGTCGCCGTCTGGGCGTTCTCAATCTTAGAAAACATCCCTCGCGAAATCCCCGCCTGCTCCGCCACCTCCGCAATCGTCAGACCATGGTGCTGGCGCAGTTCCCGAATCGTATTCCCCAAATAGCGCTCCAGCGCCTCCGGCGAAGCAGTTGTTTCCGTCATGCAGCATCAGGCCTTCACCTGAACAAAGCAGCTCAATTATAATACCAGGAAACTTTGTTGACATCCATGAATCAAGTCCGGCACTATAGAATCTGTTAGTTCCTCCCCCCCTCCCCCCCTCCCCCTCCCCCATGCCCCTCCGCCTGCTCAAATTCGCCACCTCCCCCCACTACCGCGAACCCCGCATGTTCCGCCAGCCCGATCGTCTGAAATCGAGCTACGATGCGGTGATCATCGGCGGCGGTGGGCATGGGCTAGCGGCGGCCTACTATTTGGCCCGCGACTACGGCATCCGGGATGTGGCGGTGCTGGAGCGCAGCTATTTGGGCGGTGGCAACACAGGACGCAACACCACGATCATTCGCTCCAACTACCTGACGCCGGAGGGCGTGAAGTTCTACGACGCCTCGATGCAGACCTGGCAGGATTTGTCCCAGGATTTTGATTTGAATCTGTTCTACGCCAATCGCGGCCACTTTACCCTGGCCCATACGGACGCCTCCCTGCGGACAATGCGCTGGCGGGCCGAGGTCAACAAGCACTATGGGATCGCGAGCGAGCTGGTGGGACCAGAGGCCGTGCAGCAAGCCTGTCCCCAGATGGATATCACCTGCGGTGGTCATGCCCCTGTGCTGGGGGCGCTCTACCACGCGCCGGGCAGTATTGCCCGTCATGATGCGGTGGCCTGGGGCTATGGGCGCGGGGCCGACCAGCGCGGCGTGGAGATCCACCAGCAGACCGAGGTGACGGGGATTAGGGTGCAGTCGGGGCGGGTGGCGGCGGTCCAGACTAATCGGGGCGAGATTGCGACTCGGCGATTGCTCTGTGCCGTGGCCGGATTTACGCCGCGAATTTTGCAAATGGTGGGGCTGCGGTCGCCGCTGGTGATCCATCCGCTGCAAGCCATGGTAAGCGAACCGATGAAGCCCTGGCTCGATCCGATTATTGTCTCGGGCAGTCTGCATGTCTATGTCAGCCAGACGGCGCGGGGCGAGCTGGTGATGGGGGCGTCGCTTGATCCCTACGAGCTGCATTCCACCCGCTCTACGCTGGAGTTTGTGGAAGGGCTGGCCGCCCGGATGCTGGAGCTGTTCCCGTTTCTGGCGGCAGCTAAGGTGGTACGCCAGTGGGCAGGCATGGCCGACATGACGCCCGACTTCGCACCAATCATGGGCAAAACCCCGATTCAGGGATTTTATCTGGATGCGGGCTGGGGCACCTGGGGCTTTAAGGCCACGCCAATTTGCGGCAAAACCATGGCCTACACCCTGGCAAACGACCGTAACCATGAACTGATTCAAGAATTTTCGCTGGAGCGATTCAGAAACCACGCTCTGCTGGGCGAGAAGGGCGCGGCTTCGGTAGGACATTAGGCCATTTGGGATTGTAGAACGGACTAGAGAAGACTTAAGAGAACGGATCGATGAAACTAATCACCTGTCCGATTAACGGTACAAGACCTATATCTGAATTCTTCTACGGCGGCGAGGTTCGACCCATGCCCGATCCCTCCGTTAATGATGACACCTGGGCAGACTATCTGTTTCATCGCAATGGTGCTCCAGGGATTAAACGGGAATGGTGGTGCCATACTCCTAGCAATACCTGGTTTATTGCCGAGCGCGATACCCTGCGGGACCAGATTCTGCGAACCTATTTGTATGGTCAGACTGATAGTCAGGGTAATAGTCATGCTAGTAGCCAAGCTAGTAACCAGATGGGGGAGGTGGCCGGATGAGTCAGCGTTTGCCGCCCCGCACCGATGGGCTAGACTGGCCGCAGGAATGGATCGACCGCAGCCAGATGATTTCGTTCACCTACGAGGGCAGCCGCTACCAGGGCTATCGGGGCGATACGGTCACGTCGGCCCTTTGGGCCAGCGGCCAGCGGCTATTGGGCCGCAGCTTCAAATATCACCGTCCGCGCGGCGTTTTGAGTTTGGCCAATCACGATGTCAACGCTCTGATGCAGGCCGATCCGGCCCAGACGACCCAGTACCTTAACCTGCGGGCCGACGTGACGCCGCTGGAATCAGGGATGCGGCTGGAGGCGATTAACACCTTTGGAGGAGTCACGGGCGACCGGGCTGCTGTGATCGACCGGTTCTCGGCAATTCTGCCGGTTGGCTTTTACTACAAGACCTTTTTAAACAAACGGCTGTTTCCCGTCTGGGAACGTCTGATTCGCGCCATGACCGGGCTGGGTCGCCTGCAGTTTGATCAGCCGGTTCGGCACACCCCCAAGCGCTACGATTTCTGCGATCTGCTGGTGGTGGGGGGCGGTATTGCGGGGCTGGCGGCAGCTCTAGCGGCAGCGGAGGCCGGGGCGGATGTGGTGCTGGTGGACGAGAATTCTCAGCTGGGCGGCTCTGGCGGCTATCAGCTGGCGGGTGATCCGGAGCGATACGGACCGGTGAATACCCTGGTGAATCAGGTTGAGCAACATGGACGAATTCGGGTTTATACCCAGACGGAGGCGGCGGCCTATTACGCCGACCACTGGATTCCGCTGGTGGATCGAACAAGGCTGACTAAGCTGCGGGCCAAGACCATCGTGATTGCAACGGGTGCCCACGAACAGCCCGCCGTGTTTCGCAATAATGACCGACCGGGGGTGATGCTGGCCTCGGCGGCCCAGTGCTTGATCTATCGCTATGGCGTGCAGCCGCTGCGGCGGGCGGTGCTGCTGTTGGCCAATCTGGACGGCTACCGGGCGGCGCTGGATCTGTTGGGGGCGGGGGTAGAGTTGGCGGCAGTAGTAGATCTGCGGCAGGAGCTGGGACCAGAATCGGCGGCCCTGGCCAAAACGCTGCAACAGCAGGGCGTGCCTCTCTACCAGGGCTACTGTCTCTACGAGTCCCAGACCAATCCCCAGGGCGATGGCATCTGTGCGGCGGTGCTCTGTCCGCTAGACGAGGCGGGGGAGCCCCAGGTGGGCCAGAAATTCACGCTGGTCTGCGATGGCGTGGTGATGAGCGTCGGTTGGGCTCCGGCAGCCAATCTGCTCTACCAGGCCGGGGCCAGTTTGCGATTCGATCCAGATTTGCAGCAGTTCGTGCCGACCCAGCTGCCTGCCGGGATCTTTGCCTGCGGACGGGTGAACGGCCTCTACGAGCTGACCGCCAAACAGCTCGACGGCAAGCGGGCCGGACTGGCGGCTGCGGCCTACCTGGGTCTGGATGCCCCTGAATTTGAGGTGGTCCGCCCGGTCTGCGAATCGCCCTCCCACCCCTGGCCGATCGTTGCCCACCCCAAAGGCAAAAACTTTGTCGATTTTGATGAGGATCTCCAGGTGAAGGATTTCTATCACGCCGCCCAGGAAGGGTTCGACAACATTGAGCTGCTGAAGCGCTACAGCACTGTGGGCATGGGGCCGAGCCAGGGTAAACATTCAAACCTGAACGCCCTGCGGATTCTGGCGCGGATCAACCAGACCGACCCGGGCACCGTCGGCACCACCACGGCCCGCCCGTTCTACCACCCGGTGCCCCTCTCCCATCTGGCCGGACGTGGCTTCACCCCCCAGCGCCAAACGCCGCTGCATGCCTGTCATCTGGCCCTCAAGGCTCGCTGGATGCAGGCGGGCCAGTGGCAGCGCCCAGAATATTACCAGCAGAGCAGTCTGGATCGGACGACCTGCATTCGGCGCGAGGTGGAGGCCGTGCGCAGCCGGGTGGGGCTGATCGATGTCGGCACTCTGGGCAAGCTGGAGATTCGCGGTCCCCAGGCGGCAGAGTTTCTGGAACGGGTCTATACGGGGCGCTATGCCAATCTCAAGGTCGGCATGACCCGCTATGCCCTGATGCTGGACGAGGTGGGCGTAATCATCGACGACGGCGTGATCGGGCGCGTCCAAACCGACCAGTTCTACTTCACAACGACTACGACGGGCGCGGCGGCGATCTACCGCGAGCTGTCCCGACTCAACCAGATCTGGCAGTTGGACTGTGGTTTGGTCAACTTGACCGGGGCCAGAGCTGCCGTGAATTTGGCTGGCCCCCAGTCCCGCACCCTGCTCTCCCGACTCACCGATCTGGATCTGACAGCAGCGGCCTTTCCCTACCTGGGTCTGCGGCAGGCCACCGTAGCCGGAATCCCGGCCCTGCTGATGCGGGTTGGCTTTGTGGGCGAGTGGGGCTACGAGATCCACGTCGCGGCAGACCGGGCTGTCGGCCTCTGGGAGGCACTTTTGCAGACCGGAGCCGCATTTGGCATCCAGCCCTTCGGCATCGAGGCCCAGCGACTGCTGCGATTGGAAAAAGGCCATCTGATCGTCGGTCAGGATACGGATGGCCTAACCACGCCAATCGAGGCCAATCTGGGCTGGGCCGTCAAGTCCGACAAGCCGTTTTTTGTCGGGCAGCGCAGCCTGAAAGCCATCGTCCAGCGCCCCCCCAAACAGCGCCTCGTCGGGTTTACGCTGGCGGCCAATTTTGCAGGCGACCCGCCCCAGGAATGCCATCTGGTGATTCACGAGGGCGAAATTGCCGGTCGCGTCACCAGCATCGGCTTCAGCCCCAGCCTCCAGCGCCACATTGGTCTGGCCTACCTGCCGCCCGCCTTGGCCCAAACTGGCAACCGGTTCACAATCCGTCGCAGTGATGGCTCCCTCGTCACGGCCACCGTCAGCCCCACCCCGTTCTACGACCCGGAAAACCTGCGCCAGAAAGAGGCGCTCCAGCCCCAGGAGGTCGCCCGATGATCGCTGACACAGCCCAATCCAACTCCAATCGGCCCAGTCCAATTCGGCTCAGCCCGATTCACCATAGCCTCAGCCAAATTCCCGGCCAGTGGAGCCGCATCAACCAGATGCCGGTGCTCACCAAAATCGGTGTCCCCCCTGCCGCCCCGCTCCAGATCTGCGACCTCTCCTGCCTCACCCGCTGCGGCCTCAAGGGAGCCGGAGCCGCCGACTGGCTGCACCAGCAGGGAATCCCCGTTCCCGACCAGCCCAACCGCTGGCTGCCCCTAGAAACCGGCCTAATCGCCCGCCTCGGCCTCACCGAATTCCTGATCGAAGACAGCCTCCAGAGCCAGAGCAGCCTTGAACTCGCCCACCAAATCGAGCAAACTCGTCCGCCCCGCCTCTACCCCGTCCTGCGCCAAGACCTCGCCCTCGCCCTCTGGGGACCAGCCCTCCCCGAACTGTTCGCCCAAACCTGCAGCATCAACTTCCGCACCCTCCCCCCCCAAGCCCTCGTCCTCACCAGCATGGTTGGAGTCACCGTCACTATTCTGGCAGTCGAAAACGCCAGCACCCACCCCCACTACCGCCTCTGGTGCGACGGCACCTACGGCGAATACCTCTGGCAAACCCTGCTCGGGATTATTCGAGAATTGGGAGGGGGTGTGGGGGAGATGGGGGAGATGGGGGAGATGGGGGAGATGGGGGAGATGGGGGAGATGGGGGA